>CBDUPT010000277.1:0-4135 GCA_965369165.1 uncultured Flavobacteriales bacterium
ATAGCTTCTGTTACTTCATTAGCTTTCCCTAAACCGTGTCCAACCACACCTTTCTCATCACCAACAACAACTATTGCTGAAAAACTGAAGTTTCTACCACCTTTAGTAACTTTTGTTACTCTGTTGATAGCTACTAACTTGTCTTTTAATTCAGCTTCAGTAGCTCTTACTCTTTTTGCGTTTGTATTTGCCATACCTTTTAATATTAAAATTTAAGCCCTCCTTCACGAGCAGCTTCTGCTAATGCTTTTACTCTACCGTGGTATAAATAACCATTTCTATCGAAAGCAATATTTTCAATTCCAGCTTTAATTGCTTTTTCTGCAATAGCTTTACCTACTGCTGCAGCAACTTCGCTCTTAGAACCTTTAGCTTTAACATCTTTACTTACTGATGATGCAGCAACTAATGTTGTTCCATTTTCATCATTTATAATTTGAGCGTAAATCTCTTTGTTGCTTCTAAAAACTGACAATCTTGGTTGCGCAGTTGTTCCAGTAACAACTTTTTTGATTCTTCTCTTAATTCTAGACCTTCTGTCTTTCTTACTTAATGCCATAATACTATATCTTATTATGATTTAATTATTTAGCAGCTGATTTTCCAGCTTTTCTTCTAATATGTTCACCAACAAATCTGATACCTTTACCTTTATATGGCTCTGGTTTTCTTAATGATCTTAGCTTTGCAGCAACGTGACCAATTAATTGTTTGTCATGCGATTCTAATGTAACTATAGGGTTCTTACCTCTTTCAGATTCAGTAGATACTTTTACTTCAGTAGGAATCTCAAAAACAATGTTGTGAGAAAATCCTAATGAAAGCTCTAATTTCTGACCTTGGTTTGAAGCTCTATAACCAACACCAACTAATTCTTGCTTGATAGTATAACCTTTTGCTACACCTTCAACCATATTATTAATTAATGCTCTATATAAACCATGCTTCGCTTTATGGTCTTTTTGTTCTGTGCTTCTTTTTACATTTACAGTGTTTTCTGCGATTTCAACTGTAAGAGCACTATCAACAACTTGTGTTAATTCTCCTTTAGGGCCTTTAACTGTTACCAAATTTTTATCTGATACATTTACTTCAACTCCTGCAGGAATATCTATTGGTGCATTTCCAACTCTTGACATAACTTTATCTTTTTAATATACGTAACACAATACCTCTCCACCTACGTTTTCATTTCTGGCTTCTTTGTCAGTCATTACTCCTTTAGATGTGGATACGATAGCGATACCTAATCCGTTAATTACTCTTGGCATTTCTGCCGATCCAGAATATTTTCTTAATCCTGGTTTACTAGCTCTAGTCAATTTTGTAATTGCAGGAACTTTAGATTGAGGATGATACTTTAAGGCAATTTTAATGTTACCCTGTGTATTATCATCTTCAAACTTGTAGTTTAAGATATACCCTTTGTCAAACAAAATTTTTGTCATCTCCTTCTTCATATTTGAAGCGGGGATATCAACCACTCTGTGCTTTGCAGCTACAGCGTTTCTTAGTCTAGTTAAATAATCTGCTATTGGATCTGTCATTTTTAATCCTTTTTTAAATAATATTTTTTACCAACTTGCTTTAGTAATTCCAGGAATTAATCCAGCTGAAGCCATTTCTCTAAATGTAACACGAGAAATTCCAAATTGTCTCATGTACCCTCTTGGTCTTCCAGTTAATTTACATCTATTGTGTAATCTAACTTTTGAAGAATTTTTAGGTAATTTTTGTAACGCATCCCAATCACCTGCTTCTTTTAATGCAGCTCTTTTTTCTGCATACTGAGCAACCATTCTTTCTCTTTTGCGCTCTCTCGCTTTCATTGATTCTTTAGCCATGTTGTTTATTTTTTCTTAAATGGTAAACCAAATTCTGTTAATAATGCCATTCCTTCTTCATTAGTGTTTGCAGATGTTACAATTGTAATATCCATTCCACTAACATTCTTGATTTTATCAATATCAATTTCTGGAAAAATAATTTGTTCTTTAATTCCTAAAGTATAGTTCCCACTTCCGTCAAATCCTTTTCTTTCTATACCTCTAAAATCTCTAGTTCTTGGTAAAGCAACTGCAACTAATCTATCTAAAAATTCATACATTTTGTCTCCACGCAAAGTAACTCTTGCTCCAATTGGCATTCCTTTTCTTAATTTAAAGTTAGAAATATCCTTCTTAGAATAAGTAGTGTTAGCTTTTTGTCCAGAAATGGTAGTCATTTCATCAACAGCAGCTTCAACTAATCTCTTATCAGAAACTGCATCACCAACACCTTGGTTTAAACAAATTTTTTGAATTTTTGGCACTTGCATTACTGAAGTGTATCCAAATTTTTCTTTTAAAGCTGGAGCTATCTCCTCTTTATATTGTGTTTTTAATCTAGGTATATAACTCATGATATAACCTCCCCTGATTTTTTAGCGTAACGAACTTTTTTTCCAGCTTCATCCATTTTTCTTCCTACTCTAGTTGGTTCACCTGATTTAGGATCAACAACCATTAAGTTAGAAATATGTATTGGAGCTTCTTCCTTAACAATTCCTCCATTAGGATTAGCAGCGTTAGGTTTTGTATGTTTTGATATTTTTTTAATATCACTACCTTCTACGATTGCTCTGCTAGTTTCAGGATATACTTTTATTACCTCGCCTTGAGCTCCTTTCGATTCTCCTGCGATTACCTTTACAGTATCTCCTTTCTTTATGTGTAATTTAGCCATAACTAAAATTTATTCTCTTTTTAAAGTACTTCTGGAGCTAATGATACTATTTTCATAAACTCTTTTTCACGCAATTCTCTTGCTACTGGTCCGAAGATACGAGTACCTCTCATTTCCCCAGTTTCACCTAATATAACTGCTGCGTTATCATCAAATCTGATATAAGAACCATCTGGTCTTCTAATCTCTTTTCTTGTTCTAACAACAACAGCTTTATGAACTGCTCCTTTTTTCACGTTACCACTAGGCATTGCGTGTTTTACAGAAACAACAATAGTATCACCAATTGATGCGTATCTCTTTTTAGATCCACCTAATACTTTTATACAAAGTACTTCTTTGGCACCACTGTTATCTGCAACTTTTAATCTTGATTCTTGCTGTATCATAATTACTTAGCTCTTTCAATAATTTCAACTAGTCTCCAACATTTATTCTTGCTCATAGGTTTTGTTTCCATGATTTTAACTTTGTCTCCAATGTTACAATCATTTTTGTCATCATGAGCCATAAATTTAGTTGATGATTTCACGAATTTCCCGTAAATAGGGTGTTTTTCTTTACTCTCAACAGTAACAACAACAGACTTATCCATTTTGTTGCTAACTACTAAACCTACTCTTTCTTTTCTTAAATTTCTATTTTCCATTTCAAGTATCTTTATTTAGCTTGAACCGCTCTTTTTCTTAATTCAGTATTAAGTCTGGCAACAGTTCTTCTTACTTGTTTAATTTGCATTGGATTTTCTATAGGAGAAACTGAATGACTCAACTTCATCTTAGATAATGTATCCTTTTGCTCTTGCAACTTTTCAGTTAAATCATCAACCGAAAGGTCTTTTATATCAACTTGTTTCATAATCCTAATTATTTTCCTTCGTAGTCTCTTCTAACTACAAATTTTGTTTTTACAGGTAATTTCTGAGCAGCTAACCTTAATGCTTCTTTAGCAGTTTCTAAAGGCACACCATCACACTCGAAAATTATTTTACCTGGCTTTACAATAGCAACCCATAATTCAGGAGCACCTTTACCTTTACCCATTCTTACCTCTGCAGGTTTTTTGGTAACTGGCTTGTCTGGAAATACTCTAATCCAAACTTGTCCTTCCCTTTTCATATATCTTGTTACTGCAATCCTTGCTGCCTCTATCTGTCTTGCTGTCATCCAAGTCTCTTCTAGAGATTTAATAGCAAACGATCCAAATGCAATTTGAGAACCTCTCTGAGCGTTTCCTTTCATACGCCCTTTTTGCATTTTTCTAAACTTCGTTCTTTTTGGTTGTAACATTGTTCTTTAGTTTAATCTTCTATAATCTAATTACTTTCTTTTGTTGTTGTTTCCGCCTCTTCTTCTATTTCCTCCAGCACCTTGCTTTCCACCTTTCCCTTTAGCTTGACCAACATTCGGAG
>CBDUPT010000278.1:0-4125 GCA_965369165.1 uncultured Flavobacteriales bacterium
CAATCTAATTCAATCTAATTTTCTACAAGACGGAATGATAGAAGTTGGAGAAGGTGCGCATCCCGTATTTTTTGATTATAATGCTGATGGATTACTTGATATTGTTATTGGAAGCTACGGGCTTTACAAACCAAACACTACACCAAATTACAAGGCATCTCTTTGGCTTTATGAAAATGTTGGAACTACAAACTCACCAGCATTTAAATTAATCACTAACGATTACTTAGGAGTTTCTTCCATTAATCTAGACTTTCTTTCTAATCAGCCTGCAACCCGACTAATGCCAACATTCGGTGATATTGATGGAGATGGAGATAAAGACTTATTAATTGGTGATTTTTATGGTTATGTCCATTTTTTTGAAAACACAGCAGGAATAGGAAATCCCGCTGTATTCATATTAAATCAAATTAACTACCAAAGTATAGATGTTGGATTGTTTGCAGCACCGCAACTAATAGATTTAAACAGAGACAACCTATTAGATTTGGTTATTGGAGAGCGCTATGGCAACTTTAGATACTATGAAAATACTGGAACATCATCTAGCCCTACTTTCACTTGGATCACAGACTCCTTAGGTTATGTTGATACAAAAAGGTCAAACGAATTTGCTGGAAACAGTACCCCTTATATTTTTGACGACAATGGTAGTTATACAATGCTTGCAGGGTCAATTAATGGCTATATCTATAGATATGGAAATATAGATGGAAATTTAAGTGGATCTTTTACATTATTAGATTCTACATATCTTAATATCTGGGAAGGTGTTCAAACAGCAATTCATGGCTCAGATTTAGATAATGATGGTACTATTGATCTTTTGATTGGAAATTATTCTGGTGGAATTTCATACTACAAAGGAGACAGTCCAACAAATCTTTATTCAAAAAATGAACTGACTGATATAAACATATATCCAAACCCAGCTAATGATTTAATTAAAATAGATTTAGGCATTAACAATATTAGCAATGCAACTATAGAATTAATAGACTTAGTTGGCAAAACACTTCAACACAAAATAGTAACCAATCAATTAGTCTATTTTAATTTAGACGATATTTCTCAAGGAGTATATTTAATAAAATTCAAAAACAACTTAGGAACTCAAGTTTATAAAATAATTAAAAAATAAATCTTTAGTTAATTTGTTATTTTTGTATTGTTAATGAAAAGGATTCTTCAAAATATCACAAGTTTTTTAATGGTTCTTATACTGTTGGTATCATCGCTGCAGTTAAGCATCTATAAAATGGAATGCCTCATTTCAGGTGCTACAAAAATCAGTTTGTCTGATTTTGAAGATTGTGAAAACGAACCTTCAGAAAATTGCTCAATCTCAGAAACATGTTGCTGTTTTCATCAAATGGATTTAAACTTTGATTTTAGCACTAGTTTTTCTGCAAGTAGTTTTATTCATATTCCAATAATTATCTCAGCTATCAAAATTGTTTTTACGAAAGCTACAACTTCAACTTTTGATTATTCTTTTTTCACAAACCTTCCCCCACCTGGTGGTTACGATTTATTAAAAATCGTTCAGGTTTTCAGATTATGATTCTTTAACATCAACTCTTATACGAGTTGAATTGTGCTATGGCAAGCACATATCTATAAGGTATATTTATTCATCTTATAATTAAAGAATTATGAAAACTAAAATAACTCTTATACTACCCTTTATGTTCCTTGTTCAGTTAATTACTGCTCAACAAACAATTAATGGTTATGTATATGAAAATAAAAAAGAAGCCATTCCATTAGCTAACATTTATTGGCAAGGAACAACAAACGCAGTAGTTGCTGATGAAAATGGAAAATTTAAAATTAATGAACCCGAAAGCTATCCCGCTAATTTAATAGTCAGCTTTGTAGGATATCAACCAGACACCATAAACTTTCAGTCTTACAAAAAAAGTATAAAAGTAAAACTGATAAATAGTGTAAACTTAGATGAGTTTAGTGTTACTGAAAAACAATCTGGCACTTTTATCAATACTATTGACCCTATCCATGTAGAAACCATTACAACTAAAGAACTTGCTAAAGCTGCATGTTGTAACATTTCAGAAAGTTTTGAAACTAATGCTTCTGTAGATGTAAACTTTACTGATGCAGTAAGTGGTCGAAAAAAAATACAAATGCTAGGTTTAGATGGTATTTACACCCAAACCCAATTTGAGAACCTACCCTTAATTCGTGGATTAGGAACAGCTTACGGGATGGGGTTTATTCCTGGTACTTGGGCTCATTCTATTCAGGTAAAAAAAGGCGCAGGATCAGTAGTTAATGGCTATGAATCTATTACAGGTCAAATAAATATTGAATTTTTAAAACCAGATAATTCAGATAAATTATACATTAATGGTTATGGCAACGCTCGTGGTAGGGCAGAATTAAATATTCATTCATCACAAAAGTTAAATAAAAAATGGAGTGCTATGACTTTTGGACATGTTAGCAATCAGAGTTTAAACTTTGACAATAACAATGATAATTTTCAAGACCAACCAATAAAAACCCAATACAATTTTTTCAATCGATGGAAATATGTTGGTAAAAAAAGAATGTTTCAAATTGGTATTAGAGGTGTTTACGAAGATTTATCCGCAGGACAAATTAAAGCCAACAAACTGGAACCTCTCTACTATATTGGAGTAGAAAGCAAACAAGTAGAAATATTTACTAAAAATGGTTTTATATTTCCTGATAAACCCTATAAAAGTATTGGAATATTAAATACACTTAGATATCATGAGCATAATTCAAAGTATGGACAAAAATCATATGATGCAACTCAAATAAGTGGTTATATGAATGTTATTTATCAAACCATTATCAATAACACTGAACATAAAGTAAAATTTGGTGCAAGTCTAGTATATGATAATTATGATAAAAATTTAAATAACAATTATAAGTTTGGAAGAGTTGAAACAGTTCCTGGTATTTTTACAGAATATAGCTATATTCCTAATGAAAAAAATACACTTGTTTTAGGTTTAAGAGGGGATCATCATAATCAATACGGAGCTTTTGCTACACCTCGTGTGCATTATAAATATAATTTCACAGAACAATCAGCATTTAGATTATCAGCAGGTAGAGGTTTTAGAACAGCTAACCCTATACTAGAAAATACAGCAGCAATGGCAAGTGCTCGCAACATCATTTTTAATGCAAATGATTTAAAACCAGAGATTGCATGGAATTATGGAACTAGTGTTACACACCAATTTGATATTAGTGAAAAAGATATGGGAATTACTTTAGATTATTATTATACTAATTTTAGTAATCAAGTTGTAGTTGATTTAGAAAATCCGAGAGAAATATCATTTTATAACTTAAAAGGAAAATCTTTTTCTCATAGTATACAAGCAGAGTATAATATTGAATTGACTCATCAAATTGAAGTAAAGGCTGCATACAAATGGTATAACATTAAAACAGACTTTTCTGATGGATTAAAAACAAAGCCATTAACTCCTAAAAATAGAGTTCTAATCAACATTGGATATATAACCAACTTTGATAAATGGAAATTTGATTTAACTGGTAAATGGTTTGGTTTAAGCCGACTACCAAGTACAATTGGTAATGCTCCAGAAAACGTTATAAGCACACAGTCGCAAGACTACTTTTTATTAAACGGACAAATTACACGTGCTCTTAAAAAGTTTGAACTTTACGGGGGTGTTGAAAATATAACAAACTACAAACAAGACAATCCAATTATTGCTGCTAATGACCCTAATGGTTCAAATTTTGATGCTTCAATGATATGGGGTCCCGTAATGGGAAGAAATATCTATTTTGGATTTAGATATAGAATTAAATAACAAGCAATGTCCAGATTAAAACTTATAAGAACATGAAAAATATAACAACAATAATATTAATAGCTTTAGTTTCACTTTTTACAACAAATGTTAAAGCTCAAAAATCAAAAGAAACTACTGAAATAAAAGTAAAAACTTCTGCTCAATGCGAAATGTGTAAACAGCGCTTGGAAAAAGCTATGGCTTATGAAAAAGGAATAAAGTCTTCAACACTTGATGTTGAAACAGCAACTCTTACTGTCGTTTTTAAACCAAACAAAACAACACCCGAAAA
>CBDUPT010000279.1:0-4122 GCA_965369165.1 uncultured Flavobacteriales bacterium
GTATAGTTCCCATTAAGGCTACACTAAAGAAAAACAGCAAACTTATTTTAAACCATTTAGAGTTCATTTTATTTTTTATAAAAAGCACCTTTGTTTAGAGTTCTTTCTAAAGAACTTTTAATAATTAACTGAGCAGTTGTAAGCATGTTTTGTAGTTCAATAATTTCGGTAGTAAGAGCTGAATTATTATAAAGTAGTTCAGTTTCTTTTTGCAAATTTTCTACTTTAAGCAAAGCTTGTTTTAAATCTTTATTAGTTCTAACAACTGCTACGTGTTTGGTCATTATCTGCTGTAAAGTTACTTTGTATTGTTGGGTTTTATTATGATTTTCAGCAGGAATATGGAGTTTTTTGTCGCTTGTTTTAATTGATTTAATTTGAGGTGTGTTTTTAAGATGTTTAATGGAGTGCTCAAAGCAGCGATTTGAAAAAACTAAAGCTTCTAATAATGAGTTTGAAGCTAGTCTATTAGCTCCATGTAATCCAGTATTGGTACATTCGCCACAGGCATATAAGTTAGTAATTGATGATTGACCAAACTCATTAACTGTAATTCCTCCACATAAATAATGCGCAGCAGGCACAACAGGAATCATATCTGTTTTAAGGTTAATGCCAATACTTTCTAGTTTTTGTAAAATATTAGGGAAATGGTTTTTAAACTCAGCCATATCTAAATGTCGGCAATCTAAAAACACATTAGTACTGTTATTGTGTTTTAGTTCACTTTCTATGGCTCTAGAAACGATGTCTCTAGAAGCTAATTCTTTTCTGCTATCATAGTTACTCATAAATAACTCCCCCTTATTATTTCTGAGTAAAGCACCAAAGCCTCTAACAGCTTCAGAGATTAAAAATAGGGGGGAAGTGTTGTGATATAATGCCGTAGGATGAAACTGGATAAATTCCATATTACTAATGTTGACATTTGCTCTAGCTGCGATAGCTATGCCATCACTTGTTGCTATAGTTGGGTTAGTGGTGTTTTTGTATAATTGCCCAATACCACCAGTTGCCAAAAGTGTTATTTTAGAGGTAAAAGAAATTGTAGATTTATTTACTTGGTCAAAAACATAAGCTCCGCTACATAAATTATTATTATCAATAATTAAATCTAACACAAAGTGTTGTGTAAAAAACTGAATGTTAGGCAATAAGTGTGCTTGTATAAGGAGTTTCTGCTCAATTTCAAAACCAGTAATATCTTTATGGTGTAAAATCCTATTTTTTGAATGCCCCCCTTCTAAACCAAGGTTAAAATTGCCATCATATTCTTTGTCAAAATTAACGCCCCATTCAACTAATTCATTAAATCTTTTAGGCCCTTCGGTAACAACTATTTTAACAATACTCTCATCGCATAAACCATCTCCAGCTTTTAAAGTGTCAGCAATATGGTTGGTAAATGAATCATTAAATGAGTTTGTAACTACAGCAATTCCGCCCTGTGCATATTTGGTGTTAGATTCGTTTTCATTTCCCTTAGTAACAATCGCAATTTTAGCATCAGGCAATTCTTTAGCAACTTTTATTGCATAAGTTAAACCTGCAATGCCAGATCCAATAACTAAGAAATCAAAAGATAACATTTTGTTCTATTTTGATAGTTCGAGCATTCGTTCAATAGGAACAACTGCCTTTTTAATGATGGTTTCGCTCACTTTTACTTCATTACTTTCATCATGTAAGCAGTTATATAATTTTTCTAACGTGTTTAATTTCATAAAAGCACACTCACTACAAGCACAAGTATTATCTTCTTCAATAGGTGCTGGTATTAATGTTTTATCAGGAACATCTAATTGCATTTGGTATAGAATTCCAGCTTCGGTAGCAATAATAAATTCTTTTGCTGGACTTTCTTTAACATAGTTGATAATACCAGCAGTAGAACCAATATATGATGCAACTTTTAATATTTCAGGTGCAGATTCGGGGTGAGCAATAAATTTTGCATTAGGGTATTCGTTATGTAGATTTATAATTTTATCTAAAGAAAAAGCTTCATGAACAATACACACACCATCCCATAGTAATAAATCTCTACCTGTTTTATTTTTAAGGTATTGGCCTAGGTTTTTATCGGGAGCAAAAATAATAGGCTGATCTTTAGGTATAGAATTAATAACTTTTTCAGCATTTGAAGATGTGCAAACAATATCACTCAATGCTTTTATCTCAGCCGAACAATTAATGTAAGTAACCACTTTATGGTTGGGATGTTTGTCTATAAAATTTTTAAATAAATCAGGCGGGCAAGATTCAGCTAAAGAGCATGATGCTTGCATATCTGGAATAATTACCTTTTTGGTTGGATTAATAATTTTTGCAGTTTCACCCATAAAATGAACCCCCGCAAAAACAATAACATCAGCATTAGTGGTGGCTGCTTTTTGAGCTAAAGCTAAGCTATCTCCAACAAAGTCTGCAATTTCTTGTATTTCACTCTCTTGATAATAATGTGCTAATATAACAGCGTTTTTTTCTTTTTTTAGCTGATTTATTTTAGCATATAAACCATTTTCATTCATCGCTATTTTTTCTACAAAATTAGGTTAGTTATTTCGTTAATTCTTTAATTTTAGCAACAGTTTCTTCATTATCAACACCTAAACCTTCTTGTTGATGGTACAATACACCATCTTTATCAAACACACTTATAATATTGCTATGAGAAAAATCGATAGGAGAAATTTGCTTGTATTTAACAGCTAAGACATTTGAAAACTCACGAGTGTCATCAACATTACTTCTTAATAATACCCACTGATCATCACTCAATTGATTTTCTTTAGCAAAAGCATTCATTGTTTCTGGGGTATCAGTTTCAGGATCTATACTAACTAAAACATACTTAACGTTTTTATTACCTACTTTTTGGTAGATGTTACGCATATCTGCCACTAATCTTGGACAAGCAGCTTGGCAAGAAGTATAAATCATTACCATTACCAACACATCTCCTTTTAGCTCTTTTAACTCTATTGTTTCATTATGTTGGTTGGTCCACTTTGAAGTTAGGTTAAATATTGAATTTTCGTCAATTTCATTGGGGTTAGCAACAATGGATTCTTCAGTTTTAATAGGAGTTAAATCCATTTTACAAACCGGACAACTACCAGCTTCGTTGTAAGTTTTTTCGCCTTCACAATGCATTGGACATTCATAAAGAACACTACTTTCTTCTTTTACATCGTTTCCACAAGATGTAAGGATAATACTCGTTGAGATTAAAATACTTAATACAATTAATACCTTTTTCATAATTATTATTTTTTTAGATCTTTAGCACATCTAAAGCCTAGGTTTTGTATGCAAAAATTTGCTTTAATACTTCCTCTAAATGCATAACGCATAAAAGCGGCATAATCCATTAAATCTGAAGCGTTAACTGCTCCTGATCCACAAAATAAACTTCTTTCAGTGTCAACATCTTGTCTAGATTCTCCTGAAATTAAAACGGAGTTAAAATCGCTCGTCCATTCCCAAACTAAGCCATGCATATCGTAAACACCCCAATAATTTTTGTAAGTACTTCCTACATCTTTTTTGTAAGTTCTAGGGGTTTCATACGTTTCTACTATCATTTTATTAAATACACTGTCTTGTTGTGCATTTTTCTTTGTTTGACTAGCCATAGCAGCATATTCCCACTCATCCATAGTAGGTAATCTTTTACCTTGGCATTCACAATAAGCTTTAGCGGCATACCAAGAAACATTGGTTATTGCTGAATTTGGAGTCAGTTCAGTACCAAAATCAAAATCACCAACCCATTTACTTAGGTAGTTATCATCAGCAAATAGTCGTAATACTTTAGATTTTTTCCATTTTGGATATTCTTTTACAAAGGCTAAAAATTGAGCATTTGTAATAGGGTAGGTGTCAAGCATAAAACTATTAACCTTAATTCCTGAAGCATCAGAACCATACAGGGGAACAAACGTTCCCCCGCTGATTGTTCGCATATTGTTAGTTATTTGACCAAAAACAACATTGTGAGTAAACAATATGCATATTACAATAACACTTAACTTATTCATTTAATGAGCACTTTTAGCTTTCATTACCATCATTGGTGTAACTTCAGTTTTGTTGTTGCCCCAACTGTTGTAAATGTAA
>CBDUPT010000280.1:0-4121 GCA_965369165.1 uncultured Flavobacteriales bacterium
TAGTATGAAATAAATACCTTTTAAAATTGGTGCTAACTTGAGTAAGCTTTGCTTGGTATTCTAAAATTAAATTATCCATAAATTGCTTTTTGTATTAAGCAAATATAATGATTTAATGTTAAATATATAAAGCATTTTTTTTGTGATGGGGATATTGTAAAACTAACCTACTTGTTTTCTGCTTTGGCAGTTTGGTTTATCTATAAGATATATCAAAAGCAGATAGTTTAATAATGTTTTGTAAGAATCACCCCTCTCACTCTCCCCTCAAGGGGAGAAGCTTCCTCCCTTGAGGGAGGATTAAGGTGGGTGATGCGGTTTACTTATTTAAAAGTAATTAGCGGACACACCATTAAACATTTATTTTCTGCTTTAGCAATTTGGTTTATTTATAAGATATATAGAAAGCAGATTGTGTAAGTACTTTTTATAAACTATAAAACTTTCTATTTACTGCATGTCGTGTTATACTTTTTGAAGTAGCTATTCAATCTTTCATTTAATTCATTCGTGCTAATGTTAAGTCCTGATTCGGCAATATTGAAAGGAGAATTGTAATTTTTGATATTGAATTGCATCATTTTCTTTCTTATTGTACTAGTTTCTTTTTCAAGCCAATATTCTGGATTTTTTACAGCTATAATGAGTATTCGTGTACTCTGTATTTTAATTTCTTCAAAACCAAGTATGTCCTCCCATTTAATAAATTCAGTTATTGACTTTTTGGGGTTTACGTTAATTCCATTTTGATTAATAATCAGAGCTACCTCAGATTTAATTAATCTTTTAATACCAACAAATATTCCAAGACCAAAAAATATAATTGAGGAAATACCGATTCCTCGGATGATAATAGGGTTCTTGGATCTACCTCCTGTTAAATTATTTGCATCCATTAGAAGCCATATTCCTAAAGCAACAAAAGCAATTGAGCCAATCAACAATAACATTGATTTCTTTTTACTTGTATGAATTTCTATTCTGTCCATTTCGTTTAATGAGATATCTTAATTTGAGCCTTTCAAAATGCTATAAACCAATTCTTTGGTTAGGGGTTTACCTGCGGCTTGGGTTCTAATGTCTTCAAACAAAAATTTAAAATCGCAGCCGTTTTTATACTCGCTACAACCGTAAGCAGTTTTGCCTTTTATAACCGTTCCTTTGTTGCATTTAGGGCAGGCTAGCTCATTACACACCCCGCCTTTGGCACCCCTCTCAAGAGGGGAATCATTGTTTGCTTTTTTTGCTACAGCCTCTTTTAAGGTTAATTGGTGGTTCTCATCAAAACAAATTGTTCCATCTACTTTTCCAGAGCCTGATTTAAACCCTTTTAATTTAACGGTACTTCCTTTGGTGAGTAGTCGTTCTATTTGTTTGTCAGATATTTTTTTACCCATAAAACTAAAAGGAACTCTTAAATCACAACCACCGAGATACGTACTACAACCATAAGCTGTTTTGCCTTTTATAATGTTGCCATTCTTACACTTAGGGCATTTAGTTTCGCTTAGTTTAGCCCCACCTTTAGCTTTTGTCGTTTTTTTAGTCTGCTGTGTTGCCGCATAAGAAATTTTGGTGGTTACTTGCTCCATTTTAACTTCATAAACCAAGTCGTTCACCATCTTTTTCATTTCATGGATAAAAATTCCAGCATTGTAAGTTCCTTGCTCAATTTCTTTTAAATGCTTCTCCCAACTACCAGTTAACTCAGCAGAGGTTAATATTTTGTTTTTTATGGTCTCAATTAATTGAATACCTGTTTGGGTGGGTACTAATTTCTTTTTCTCTCTAACAATGTATTTACGCTTAAATAAGGTTTCAATAATATTGGCACGGGTTGAAGGTCTTCCAATACCATTTTCTTTCATCAAATCTCTTAACTCCTCATCATCCACTTGCTTACCTGCAGTTTCCATAGCACGTAAAAGTGTTGCTTCTGTAAACATGTTGGGAGGCTTGGTTTCTTTCGTTAAAAATGAAGGCTCATGCGGTCCTTTTTCGCCTTTCTCAAAGTTGGGTAAAATATCGCTTTCTTTCTCTGTGGCATTAGGGTCTTCAAAAACAATACGCCAGCCTTTTTCCAAAATCTCTTTACCAGTAGTTTTAAAACTAACATCATCAGCTTTACCAATTACAGAAGTGTTGCTCACTTTACAATCATCATAAAAAACAGCGATAAATCGTTTTGTAATTATATCGTAAACCTTTTGGTCGTAATCGGCTAAATACCCTTGCATACCAGTAGGAATAATAGCATGGTGATCGGTTACTTTTTTATCGTTAAATACTTTAGTTGATTTTCTAATCTTTTTATCAATTAAAGGAGCAGTTAAATTGCTGTAATTAGTTAGTTGTTTAAGTATTCCATTTACTTTAGGATAAACATCATTTGGTAAAAACGTAGTATCAACCCTTGGGTAGGTTACCAGTTTTTGTTCATATAATTTCTGAACCACTTTTAACGTATCATCAGCAGAATAACCAAACTTGGTATTGCAATAAACTTGTAAGCCTGTTAAATCAAACAACTTTGGAGCATATTCTTTTCCTTCCTTTTTGGTGGTAGAAACTATCTCAAATTCTGATGCTTTAACTTTATCGGCCAAAGCTTGACCATCTTCTTGCTTTAAAAAACGACCTTCTTCACAATTAAATAGCGTTTCTCTGTAAAGTGTTTGTAGTTCCCAAAAGGGGGTAGGTTTAAAGTTTTCAATTTCTTTAAAGCGATTAACCACCATTGCTAAGGTTGGTGTTTGAACTCTCCCAATAGACAAGACTTGTTTATAACCACCAAACTTTAAAGTGTATAAACGTGTAGCATTCATTCCTAATAACCAATCGCCAATCGCTCTAGAAAATCCTGCGTAATAAAGGTTGTCATACTTTTCGGCAGGTTGTAGTTTTTCAAAACCTTCTTTAATGGCTTCAGTAGTTAAGGATGAAATCCATAAGCGCTCCACTTTGCCTTTATAACCAGCTTGGTCTATAACCCAGCGTTGTATCAATTCTCCTTCTTGCCCAGCATCCCCACAATTAATAACAACACTTGCTTTATCAAATAAACTCTTTACAATTTTAAACTGCTTTTGTATACCACCATCTTTAGTGACTTTGGTTTTAAACTTTTCGGGCAACATGGGTAAATTGTCAATGTGCCAAGTTTTCCAATAAGGTTTATAGTCGCTAGGTTCTAGCAGAGTACATAAATGACCAAAGGTATAAGTTACGGCATAACCATTTCCCTCAAAGTAGCCATCACGCTTGGTGTTGGCTCCTAAAACAGTAGCAATTTCTCTTGCTACGCTGGGTTTTTCGGCAATACAAACTTTCATTTAAACAAGTTGGGTTTTAGAGTATGCAAAATACAGTTTTTGATGTTATTTTTTGACTATAAATAACTGTTATAGCTATTATGTTTTAACAATTACTGTTAATAATTCTATTAAGGTAAAGAAATTCATTCTTGTTATATTTACAAGAATTATATTTAGAATTATAGCGATATGAAGAGAGTATTGAAATTAATAAAACTATTACCTGTTGTATTATTATTTATTGTAAATCAAGTTACCGCTCAACAAGGTGGTATGTGGATACCTTCTTTGTTGGAGGGAATGAATGAAACTGAAATGAAGAGTTTAGGTGCTCAGCTTTCAGCTAAAGATATTTATGATATTAATAACTCTAGTTTAAAAGATGCTATTGGACACTTTAATGGTGGTTGTACTAGTGAAATGATTTCGGCTAAGGGTTTAATATTAACGAATCACCACTGTGGGTTTGGCCAAATACAATCACACTCATCAATAGAAAAAGATTACCTAAAAAATGGCTTTTGGGCAATGAGTTTAGATGAGGAATTGCCTAATGAAGGTCTTTACGTAGATTTTATTGTTCGTATTGATGATGTTTCTAGTGCTGTTTTAGATAATATAGATGGAACAATGACTGAAGAAGAAAAGCAAGCAGAGATAGCTAAAAATATAAAGTCAGTTGAGGAAGCTGCAAAAAAAGAGGAGTGGCAAAAAACGAAAGTAAAGGCTTTTTATAAAGGCAATCAATATTATTTATTTATTTTCGAAAGGTTTGAGGATATCCGTTTGGTAGGGGCTCCACCTACA
>CBDUPT010000281.1:0-4089 GCA_965369165.1 uncultured Flavobacteriales bacterium
AATTCCATAACCAGGAGGGCGTGTAAAATAACTTTGTGTGCCTAGTAAATTGTCTTTCCATTCGCCTGTTTTAATAAAGTTTTCAGCTGGACGCAAATAGCTAGGATCATCGCTTGTTTTAACAGTTCTTCCTTGTCTTTTGTTTTCCTCAGGAAGTTGGTTTAGATTAATAATATTAAAAGTTAAAGCACTTGCAAAAGAAAGTAAACAGATAAACCATATTGCTTTAAACTTTATCTTACGCATTAAAGTTCTCCTTTATCAATTAATATTTTAGCTTTTAAAATACCTGCTACCGATAAGCTATCAGTTATTTCACCATTCATAACCATATTGTAAACTTCAATTAAAGGTAGTTTTTTAATTTGTAAAACCTCTCCTTCTTCTGGTTCAGGAGTTGAGTATTTTAAATTTTTAGCGATAAATATAATTCCTGCTTCGTCACTAACCGAATTGCTTAAATGCATGTCTAATAGCTTTGTCCATTCTGTAGCTTCAATTCCAAGTTCTTCTTTTAATTCTCGTTTAGCAGAATCTATAACATCATCTTGGTGTAGACCTCCACCTTCACAAATTTCCCAACTATAATTATTTAATGGATAGCGGTATTGTCCTACTAGCCATGTGTTGTACTCTTCATCCAAAGGAATTATACCAATAGCAATGTTTTTATAATGAACTACTCCATAAATTCCATCACCACCATCAGCATTAATGGTTTTATTCTCAATAACTTTTATCCATGGATTATCGTATTTAACCTTACTCTTTAAGGTTTTCCATGGGTTTTTGGTTTCGTCAATCATTAATTAACCAAACACACGTTTTAAAATATCAGTTACTCTAGCTAAAGGGTCTTTTCTGATTTTCTTTTCTTCTTTTTCTATCATAATAAATAAACCATCCATCGCTTTTGTGGTAATGTAGTCATCAAGATTTGGATTCTGTTTTTCAATAAAAGGGATTTTGTTGTACGTGTTTATTACCGGGTTCCAGTATTTAGTAACATGAACTTTTTCAATTGCATTTTTAACAACAGGGTTAAATTTAATTTTTAATTGACTTGAAGTTTTGTCTTTTAAATACATAGTTGCAGCATTGTCATCTCCTTTAAGAATTGCAAAACCATCAGCAATAGTCATTTCTTTTACAGCATTAACAAAAATTGGAGTTGCTTCTTTACTTGCAGTTTCTGCAGCCCTATTCATAGTCATAACAAATTCATCAACTTGTTTTTTCATACCTAAATCTTCAACTTTTTGCTTTACTTTAATAGCTTCTTCAGGAAAAGGGATAAAAATTTCAGGGTTTTTATAATAACCATCTAATTTTGATGTTAAAGCTGTTGAATTGTTTGTACCAATGGTTAAAGCCTCCTTTAAACCACTTATTACTTCTCCATTAGATAGTGGAGTATCTCCAGTTTCCATAGCAGAATTAACATCTTCCATTACTTTAGTCATTTCTGCACAACTAACTAATAAAACTAAAGCACTAGATATGATTACAATTTTTTTCATTTTGTTTAATTTATTCGTCTAAATAATAATTGATTCAAAAATAAGAAATCAAAGATGAAAATATGGCTATTAAACGCTAAATTAGTCGAATGAAATTGGATATACTTACCATAGGGGATGAGTTACTGATTGGGCAGACATTAAATACTAATGCTCAGTCTATTGCAGTAGAGTTAACTAAAATTGGTTTTGAAGTTAGGCAACAATTAACGATTAGTGATGATGAGCAAATTATATTTGATTCGGTTAGTGAGGCTTTGAAAAATTCAAATGTTGTTTTAATTACTGGAGGTTTAGGTCCAACAAAAGATGATCTAACTTTACCTGTGTTAAATAAATTTTTTGGTGGGGAATTAATTGAGAATAAAGAAGTTTATCAAGATATAGAGCGTTTGATTTTAAGTAGAGGTTTTAAAATGAATCAAAACAATAAAAATCAAGCATTAGTTTCAAGTGCATGTACTCCTTTAAGAAATGAACATGGAACAGCTCCTGGGTTGTGGTTTGAGAAAGAAGGGAAAGTTGTAGTTGCAATGCCAGGCGTACCTTATGAAATGAAAGCGATGCTTAAAAACACAGTTGTCCCACAATTGAAGGAGAAGTTTGATTTACCCGAAATCATCCATCATATGGTTTATACCCAAGGAGTGCCTGAATCTATGTTGGCAGAACTTTTAGAAGATTGGGAAAATGATTTACCTGTTACGATTAAACTAGCATATTTACCTTCTCCAGGAAGGGTTAAGTTGAGATTAAGCTCTATAGGGCTTGATAGAGCTAAATTACAGCAGAGTATTGATGATAAAGTGGAGGAATTAAAATTAATTATTCCAGACTATATTTATTCAGAAAATGAAGAAGATATACAAAGTGTAATAGGAGGATTGTTGAGAGCTAAAAATGCTACCATTGCTACTGCAGAAAGTTGTACAGGAGGTTACATTGCTCATTTAATTACTGAAATAGCAGGTAGTTCAGATTATTATTTAGGTTCAATTTTATCTTATGCAAATGAGGTTAAAATAAATCAATTAGGAGTTGATATTAATGATATTGAAAAACATGGGGCTGTTAGCCAGCAAGTTGTAGAGCAAATGGCTTTAGGGGTTCAGCAAAAGTTAAATACAGATTATTCTATAGCCACTTCAGGTATTGCAGGGCCAACTGGAGGATCTGAAGAAAAACCTGTAGGTACTGTTTGGATTGCTGTTGCAGCTCCTGGAGGGGTAATATCTGAGAAATTTGTATTTGGAAAGCAACGTAAAATAAATATTCAACGTGCTTCTATAGCTGCTTTAGGAATGTTGAGGAGGGAGATTAAGTGAAATTGGTAAGCATAGTAATGCCCGTAAAAAACACTTCTCAATATTTAGAAGAGTGTTTAAACTCAATTCTTAATCAAACTTATACTGATTGGGAATTAATTGCAGTAAACGATCATTCCACAGATAATAGTTTTGATATTCTTTCTAAATATTCTAAACAAGAGAATAGAATTAAAGTGTTTAATAATAACGGAAACGGGATTATAGATGCTTTAAGATTAGCTTATTCTGAAAGTAAAGGAGAGTTCATTACAAGAATGGATTCTGATGATATAATGCAGCCAAAGAAGCTAGAGTTGATGGTTGGAGATTTGAAAAAAGCAGGAGCAGGAAATATAGCTTTAGGTTTAGTAAAGTATTTTTCTAAAGATGGGATAGGAGAAGGGTTTAGTAAATATGAAGCTTGGTTAAATGGTTTAACAAAGCAAGGGACTAATTTTAACGAAATATATAAAGAATGTGTTGTGCCTTCCCCTTGTTGGATGGTTTCTAGGGATGATTTTGAAAAGTGTGGAGGTTTTAATTCTACTGTTTATCCTGAAGATTATGATTTGGTATTTCGTTTTTACAAAAGTGGTTTAAAGTGCTTGCCAAACAATGAATTGTTGCATTTGTGGAGAGATTATCCAACAAGAACATCTCGAACAGATGAACATTATGCTGATAGTAGTTTTATTGAAATTAAAACAAACTATTTTTTACAATTGCATTATGATAAATTAAAGAATTTAGTGGTTTGGGGAGCTGGTAAAAAAGGAAAGTTTGTAGCAGAATTGTTATTGAAAAACAACATTCCTTTTCAGTGGATATGCGATAATCCTAAAAAGATAGGTAAAGATATTTATAACCAAAAAATGTTGCCTTTTACAGCGTTAGATGAGATGGAAAATACTCAGAGTATTGTTACTGTTGCAAGTCCAAAAGCTCAAAAAGAAATAAAGGTTTACTTTGAGAAGAGAAAGCAAATACCAATGATGGATTACTTCTTTTTTTGTTGATTGGTAATACTTTCCGAAATTATCCAAGCTCCAGTCCAAGCAGCTTGAAAATTAAAGCCTCCAGTTAAGGCATCAATATCTAAAACTTCACCAGCAAAATAAAGATTTGAGATTAACTTACTTTCCATTGTTTTAAAGTTAATTTCATTTAATTGAACCCCACCACAACTTACAAACTCTTGTTTAAATGTTGTTTTTCCTTTAGATTGATAAACATCATTAACTAATAATTCAGTTAGTTTATTC
>CBDUPT010000282.1:0-4070 GCA_965369165.1 uncultured Flavobacteriales bacterium
TTGAAAGTTGAAAGTTGAAAGTTGAAAGTTGAAAGTTGAAAGTTGAAAGTTGAAAAATACTTGATTCACAAATTTCTAGAACATTAATCTGTTTTACTTTTCCACTTTATAAACTTTTCACTTTACAAACTAGCTACCGTAACCTATCTGCTGACTTAATTAAATCTTCGTCTTTTTTAATAAAATGGATAGCTAAGTAGGTTAAGATTAGTGATAGTATTGGAATAATTGCACCAAACTTTATACCTATTTCAATATCGTTAGCAGCTTCGCCTATTGCAGACTTTACTGTATCAATATACATTACAATCGCTGCTATCTCTAAAGCTATTAATAGTATATTAAGCTTAGCTAACTTCATCTGTAATGAACGATTTTTAAATAAAAAAATAATTACCAAAGCCAACAACTGAACAACTCCTTGCAACACACCTACCCCCATATTTTTCGATAACATATCAGCTGTTTCTGAAACAGAAACTGTTTTGTATAAGTTCATGATATAAACTGAATCAGCATCAGCAAAACTTAAAACAGGTATAAAAGAAGCAAGTATTCCTAAGATTACGACTAATGCTAAAAATATTGTTTGAATTCGTTGTAACATAAATTTAATTTTTGACAAAGATAATTACTGTTTAACAATAAACTGTTAATTAGTTCATTTTACTTTAAAAGCAATAGTTAAAACTTAGCGTAATTTTGAAATATGTTAAAAAAGATTCCAAATTGGTTAAAGAATAAATATGCTATCACCATATTGGTATTTTTAATATTCCTTTTATTTTTTGATCAAAATAACATTTTAACTCAATACAGCTATAGAGATCAATTAGATAAATTAGAAACTGAAAAAGAATATTTCAATCAAGAAATTACTAAAACAAGAAAAGAACTAGAAGAACTTACCAAGAATCCTGCAACCCTAGAAAAATTTGCACGAGAAAAATATTATATGAAAAAAGCAAACGAAGAAGTGTTTGTTTTTACTGACAAAAAATCCGAGTAATAGCTCTAATATTTGCATTGATATAGACTATCTTATCTTATGTCTATTTTTCCACTTTTTATTAATGATTTTCACTACATTTGTTAGAAAGGCAAAATCTAAAGAATGACTTTATTTGATGAGTTTGATGGAGTAAAACATCAACAGTGGATAGAAAAAATTACTTCCGATTTAAAAGGGAAAGATTTTAATAAAAATTTAATTACAAAAACCGAAGATGGATTTGATATTCAACCTATATACAATTACGAAAATTTAGCGAATAATCTATCTAACTCATACTCATTAGAAAAGGAAAAAACTCAATGGGAAATTAGAGAACAGGTTACCATAGATAATATTAAAGAAGCTAATAGAATAGCTATAAACGCCTTAAAAGGAGGAGCTAATAGTATTCAATTTAATGGAGAAATAAAATCTCAAGACGAAATGAACCGCTTATTAGATGGAATTATGATTAACATTATTCATCTTCATTTTTATTCCCCTAACCCAATAAATATTCAAAACTATTTTGATTCTTATGTTCAAGAAAATAAACTTTCAGAATTAAACTATTCTATCTCTTACGATTATTTAGGTGAGTCTTTAATCTCTGGAAACGAAAATCAACCATTCGAAGTAAGCAAAGAACAAAACATAACAATTAATGGATTTAACTACACCAATGCAGGCGCAAGTGCTAGTCAAGAATTAGCTTATACTTTAAACCAAGCCGTAGCTTATATTAATACAGCAATTGATGAAGGGTTGGATGCTGAAACTGTTTTAACTAAACTAAAATTTAATTTGGGAGTTAGTACCAACTATTTTATAGAAATAGCAAAAATTAGAGCCTTTAAAATTTTATGGCAATTAATTTCAAAAGAATATGGTTTTGAAAACACGCCCTATATTCATTCACAAACTACAACTTATAATATTACTGCAGCTGATGCTCAAACCAATATTTTAAGAACCACAACCGAGGCTATGTCTGCTATTATTGGTGGGTGCAACAGTTTAAGCATTACTCCTTTTAATAGCGCTTATGAATTGCCTTCTAATTTCACAAATAGAATTGCTAGAAATATTCAAATATTATTAAAAGAAGAAGCTTATTTAGACAAAGTAAATGAAACTGCCAAAGGAGCTTACTATATTGAAGAACTAACAGATAATTTAGTCAATTCTGCTTTAACTTTATTTAAAGAAATTGAAGCAAAAGGTGGTTTTGTAGCAACCATTAATAATGGAACAATTCAAAAATCCATTGAAGAAAACCACAATAAAAGACTATCTCAATACATGAGTAATGACAAAACTTTATTAGGAGTAAATAAACATCCAAACACTATGGAAACTACTCCAAAAAACTTAAACACTTATCCCAAAAATAACACCAAACATATACCTTTAACAGCTATTAATTTGGGGCAAGTTATTTCTAAACAGCAAAAATCAACTCATGCTTAATGAGGTTACTATCATAAAATCTGTACCTTTTGAGTATGGTGAAATTTTATTGCGGAGCGATAATATAATTGCCTATTACCCCGCAAAAAATGTTGATAGATTTACTCTACCCCATTTAAAACAAATGCTACCTATTATTTTAGAGTTAGCAGATGGAAAAATTGTCCCTTATTTTTCTCATAATTTAAATTTAAAAAGTATTGATAGTGATTCAAAAGCATATATAATGCAACACATGGATAAATTTGCTAGTGCATTTGCTATGACAGAAAACTCTCCATTAACACGTTTTTTAACCCATAGTTTTCTTACTTTATGGAAACCACCATTTCCTGTCAAAATGTTTAAAACCGAAGAAGAATCTATAAACTGGTTAAAACTGTATGCATAAGCAAAAAACACATATAACTAAAACAGAAACATTAAATTTTGGAACAATTGAACTGAGGTCTGATAATATTTTGGTTTTTGAACCCGTTGAAGGAATTACTACTTTAAATCTAAACGAACTTCAACTTATGAAAGATGAATTAATTCGTCTTTCAGAAAATACGCCTCTACCATTTTTTTCAAATAATAAACAATTAAAAAATTTAGGAACAGAAGAAAGAAAATTTGTTGGGGAAAACATTCACTTATTTGCAACTAAAGGAGCAATAACAGAAAACTCTCCCATTGTTAGATTTATTACACACATGATAATTCACTTCTATAAACCTCCTATTCCAATGAAAATGTTTAAAAATAAGGACGAAGCCATTGAATGGTTAAAACAAAATGATTAATAACACTGATGAAATATTAAAGTGTGATACTTCAAAAAAATCTCTTCTTAATTTAAGAAAAGACGGAATTATTACACTCGAACCTAAAGAGGGAGAAACTGCTCAAACACTTGAATCTATGAAAATAGATTTTGAAATTTTTAAAGAATGGACCAAAGATAAAAAATATAACTTTTTAGTAGATAGCAGAAGATTGCAAAAATTTGATTCTGAGCTAAGAGTTTTTGCTCAAGAAAACTCTCCTCTCTTTTTTAAAAAATATGCTGTAATTATTACATCTGGCACATCTTCATTTTTAGCTAACATGTTTATGCATCTTACTAAACCCCAAATACCTACAAAATTATTTACAAATAAAACTGATGCTATCAACTGGCTTAATGAAAAAAATTAATTTATGAAACCTGATTTCTCAAAATTAACATACGACAAAGCAAAAGATCAGAATACTATTACCCATAATAATACATGGCTAACAGCAGAACAAATTTCGGTTAAATCAAATTATACAAAAGCTGACATTAAAGGCCTTGATCATTTAGACTTTGCAGCTGGAATTTCTCCTAACTTACGTGGCCCATACTCAACCATGTATGTAATGCGACCATGGACAATAAGACAATATGCTGGTTTTAGTACTGCAGAAGAATCTAATGCTTTTTATAGAAGGAATTTAGCTGCTGGGCAAAAAGGATTGTCTGTTGCATTTGATTTAGCTACGCATAGAGGATATGATTCTGACCATGAACGAGTAGTTGGTGATGTTGGAAAAGCAGGAGTAGCAATTGATTCGGTTGAAGATATGAAAATATTATTCGACC
>CBDUPT010000283.1:0-4050 GCA_965369165.1 uncultured Flavobacteriales bacterium
GCATCAGTTTTATTCTCTTCTTGAGCAAAACCTAAAAGACTAAAAATTAAAATTAAGACGGTAATTAAATATCTCATAACAACTACAAAATTAGTAAATAAGTTAGCTCAAATTACAATTATTATACCTAAGCTATTTTATAGTAACGATTTGATGTTTGATTTTGTTATGTCCTAGTCTTAATTGTTGATTTAAATGAAAAAGAAAATAAACTACTATCAACTAGCTATTAAAGTTACCCGAGTAAACTAGGTAACTCTTCTTGAGCTCTAGCATAATCGGTAGGAATACCGATATCGATAAAATAAGTATCGCTTATAAAACCAAAAAAGTTAGCTTGAGAACAATAGACATCAAAATAATCTTGTTCTAACGAAAATTGTTCTGGAAAATCTATTCCATCAAAAATATTGGTTTTTAGTAAATAAATACCGCCATTAATTGCTCCACTTTCGCAATGTTGTTTTTCTTTAAATGCTAATATTTTATTGTTAGCATCAACTTCAACCACACCATACCTATCAAAGTTTTTCATTGGTTTTAAAGCCAAAGAAACAGTAGCGTTATTTGCATTAAACTCAGCATCCATTTTCGATAAATCTACATCAAAAAATGTATCTCCATTAATGATAAATACTTTGTCAGACTCAACTTCAGCTAAAGCTTTTTTGATAGCTCCTCCTGTTCCTAAAGGGGTATCTTCAACAACATAATTTAGCTCGCAGTTTTTATATTGGCTACCAAAATAATCTACAATAACTTGATACTTATATCCTACCGCTAAATAAATTTTAGTGACTTGATGTTTTTCTAAATAATTTAAAATGTATTCTAAAAAAGGGATATCATTTATTGGTGCCATTGGTTTGGGCACATCTACCACACTTGCCAATCGAGTTCCGAAACCTCCAGCTAATATGATGGCTTCATTGGTCATGTTAAATTTGAAGTATTCCAAGTGGTTAAACCCTCATTAGTAAAATGATATTTTCTAACTCTTCCACCAAATTTTGCTAAGGCTGAAACCACTTTATACCTTGTATTTTTAGGACAATAGAAAAAGAAAAAACCTCCACCACCTGCTCCAGAAATTTTACCCCCTATAGCTCCATGCTTTTTAGCAGCATCATAAATTTCATCTATTTGTGGGTTTGTAATTCCTTCAGCTAAATTCTTTTTAAATTTCCAACCGAAATCTAAAATCTCACCTATCTCATCTAAATTTCCTTTTAACAACACCTCTTTCATTCTAAAGGCTTGCTCCTTTAACTTATCCATCGCTTCTATAGATCCAGCTTTATTCTTTTTAATGTTATCCGTTTGGCTTTTTATAATCTCTGCAGAAACTCTACTTGTTGCGGTATTGTACAATACCAAGTTGTTTTCTAATTCAAAAAGCACCTCATCTTTTATTCGTAATGGATTTACAATTACTTTGTTATCAGCAAAAAATTCCATAAAGTTTACACCTCCAAAAGTTGCCGCATATTGATCTTGCTTTCCTCCTGCCATTGCTAAATCTTCACGCTCAATTTCATAAGCTAGCTTAGCGATATCATATTCGCCCAAAGGTAATTTTAACCATTCTACAAATGCACCTAAAATAGCTACCACCATAGTAGATGATGTTCCTAATCCAGAACCTGCTGGAGCATCAGAATAAGTAGTTAATTCAAACGAAAGTGGTTTATTGGTAAATTGTTTTACAATTCGGTTATAAACACCTTTATGTAAATCTAATAAACCATCTGTCGGTATTTCAGAAGTCGCTTCCGTTTCAAAAGATTCATTTCTATCTTCTGCTTTAAACACTATTTTTCCATCAGTTCTCTCTGAGATTACTGCATAAGAATATAAGTTAATAGTGGCATTTAATATGGCCCCACCAAAATCATCAGAGTAAGGACTCACATCTGTTCCTCCTCCTGCTAAACCTAATCGTAAAGGTGCTCTACTTCTAAACATAAAATATTTTAAAACGGAAAGTTAACTATTTTGTTTGTTGATACAACTTATAGATGTTATCAATCATAGTTTGCCAAGTGTATTTTTGCTTTTCATCTTTAACTCCAGCAATAAATTCTTCAGCTCTATTATTGCCATAAAAATCTACTAAAGCATCAGCTACTTCTTGTTCATTTGGATTAGTAACATAACCAACTTTATTGTGTGGAACAATCTCTTTTAAACCACCTACATCAGTAACTAACATCGGTTTTTCAAAATGATAAGCAATTTGAGTTACCCCACTTTGTGTGGCGTGTTTGTAAGGTTGAACAATAATATCTGCAGCACAAAAATAGTTTACTACTTCTTCATCTGGAATAAACTTAGTAGCTAAAACTATCGAATCTTCTAACTGGTGTTTTTTAATTAAATCTCGATATACGGTATCATCTTCATAAAACTCTCCTGCTACAATCAGTTTGTTCTTTCCATTATTTAAGCGTTGATATGCAAATGCTTTTAATAAAATATCTAACCCTTTGTATTGGCGGATAATTCCGAAAAACAACATGTAATTGTAATTAGCATCCAAATCCAAAGCTTTCAAAGCTTCCTCTCTAGTTTTTGCAATTCCAAAATTATCGTACAACGGATGCGCAGAAAGCAACTTTGGTTTTTGAGCATCAAAAGTTTTTAAATCATCTAATACACTTTGCGACATAGCCACAAAAGCATCTACGCTTTTCACAAAATACTTGTTTAAAGCATTATCACCAAATCGTTTTTCATGAGGAATAATATTATCAACCACCACTATAACTTTGGTGTGCTTATTCTTTCTTATTCTTCGAGCTATAGTTCCTAAACTTGGCCCCATAAAAGGTATCCAATATTTAAAAATAACCAAGTCTGGTTTTTCTTTTCTGATTTTATTCCCCACCTTAATCCAGTTAAATGGATTGATAGAATTTACTTCTTGAGTAATATCTAAATCGGTTGGTTTTGGGCTAGAAGATAATTGAGTTTCGCCTGGAAATAAAATTTTCGGGTATTGTAGGGTAAAGGTGCTTATTCTTACCTCATCTTTATTTTGTTTAAAAGCTCTGGCTAATCGTTCAATAAAAACGGCTATTCCTCCTCTAAAAGGGTGTGCTGTTCCTACTAAAGTAACTTTCATTTTTTAAATTACTTTTTCTATGTTATACTGATTTCTGTTTTCTGAACTTCTAGAAATAAGTTCTCCTAAAAAGCCTGCTGTAAACAATAAAGAACCCAAAATCATACAGGTAAGAGCAATAAAAAAGTAAGGGTTATCTGTTACTAATATGGCTTTAATCCCTTTGTTCAAATGGTACAATTTCATTATACCAATATACAAAGCGCTTAAAAATCCTACACCAAACATTAAGGTACCTAAGGTACCAAACAAGTGCATCGGTCGTTTACCAAATTTTGAAATAAAAGTAATAGACAATAAATCTAAAAATCCGTTGATAAAACGCTCTAATCCAAATTTAGTAACACCGTATTTTCTTTCTTGATGAGCAACTACTTTCTCAGTAATTTTTGCAAAACCTGCCCATTTTGCCAATACAGGAATGTAACGGTGCATTTCACCATAAACTTCAACGGTTTTTACAACATCTTTTCTGTATGCTTTTAAACCACAGTTAAAATCGTGTAAGGTTTTAATGCCCGACATTTTTCGTGTAGCAGCATTAAATAATTTAGTAGGTATTGTTTTGGTTAACGGATCGTAACGTTTCTTTTTCCAGCCAGAAACTAAATCCCAACCATCTTCAACAACCATTCGGTACATTTCTGGTAATTCCTCAGGGCTATCTTGCAAATCGGCATCCATGGTACAAACCACTCTACCCTCTGCAGCAGCAAAACCTACATTTAAACCAGCAGATTTACCGTAGTTTCTTCTAAACTTAATTCCTTTAACATTAGGGTTTTGAGCCTTTAATTGTTCAATTACTTTCCAAGAGCCATCTGTACTTCCATCATCTACAAAAATAACATCATAACTAAATTTGTTATCGTGCATTACTTTCCCTATCCAGTCGCTTAATTCTTTAAGAGACTCTTCCTCATTGT
>CBDUPT010000284.1:0-4028 GCA_965369165.1 uncultured Flavobacteriales bacterium
CATGCCTTTTACTTTTTTGAAAAGGTAATCCATCATTCCTTCAAAAGTGTTTAAAATATCTTCTTGATCTACAAAAGCCATTTCGCAGTCAATTTGTGTGAACTCAGGTTGACGGTCTGCTCTTAAATCTTCATCTCTAAAACAACGAACAATTTGGTAGTAACGGTCGTAACCACTAACCATTAATAATTGTTTAAATGTTTGAGGGGATTGAGGTAAAGCATAAAACTGTCCTTCATTCATTCTACTTGGAACTACAAAATCTCTAGCTCCTTCTGGAGTAGATTTTATTAAATATGGAGTTTCAATTTCAAAAAATTCGATACTATCTAAGTATTTTCTAACTTCAATAGATAGTTTGTGTCTTAGTTTTAAAGCGTTTTGAAGCGGGTTTCTTCTCAAGTCTAAATAACGATATTGCATACGTAACTCTTCACCACCATCAGTTTCATCTTCAATTGTAAAAGGGGGTGTTTTACTTTTGTTTAAAATAGTAATAGATGCAACAGCAATTTCTATTTCACCGGTAGGGATATTTTTATTTTTACTTTCACGCTCAATTACTTTTCCAGTTACCTGAATTACATCTTCTCTTCCTAATTCTTTTGCAATTTTCAAGTGTTCTTCTCCAAATACTAATTGAGTAATTCCATAACGGTCTCTTAAATCAACAAAAGTCATTGCTCCTAATTCGCGAGTTTTTTGAACCCACCCAGCAAGGGTAACTTCTTTGTTTACATCTTCAATTCTTAATGCTCCGTTAGTGTGTGATCTATACATTTTCTGTGATTTTTTAAGAGGACAAAAATAATAAAAATAATCCTCCAAGGTTTTTTAAAACCTTGGAGGATTAAATACTTATACTTTGTCAAAAATTTTAAATCTTAAACAAGATTATTTTTTATTGATAGGAAGGGAACAAACCTCTTAATCCCATATCAACAACAGTGTCTCCTGGGTTTACACCATCTGAAGGCTCGTATATTCCATCCATATTTAAATCTTTCCATTCAAAGCTATTATTAGTAGATAGATTAATATTTACAATAATGTCTGAAGTTTCGTTTCCGGTAATTGTTAATGGAGTAGGGAAGTCGCCAGTTACAACACAACTACCAGAAGGGATAGGTGATGTAGCTGAGATTGGATTTACAACTGTAGTTCCTTGAGCTTGTCCTTCATAAACATAAGGAGTGCTAAAAATAACAGTTTCAAAGCCCCAATACCCTTGAAGTTTATCATCGTTTACAACTACATTTTGTGTATTAATATCAGAGTTTGTAATGTAGGTGTTAAAGCCTACAAAAGAAGCTAAAGTTCCGGTGTACATATTACCTGCTGCTTTAAAATCTATGTCATAATTTTGATAGGTTAACGAAACTCTTAACCACTCATAAGTTCCTGGTGAAACTTGAGAAAGAGGAATGGAATAAAATGTTTCTCCTTCAGCTTTAGTTATTGCTTGGTCAAAGTTAACTGCATTTGGTCCTCCAGCTGTTGTCTCTGCTCCATGATAAACAATTTCACCATTACCTAAAGCAGTCATGCTATCTTGAGCAAACTCAATGTAGTGAGCACTCATTTTATTAAAGCGAGGCGATTGAGCTGAGTGTCCAGCTGGCATCACTGCCGGATTTCCAAAATTATCTAAACGAGCTAAAGTTGAGTCAAAATATAATTTGAATATTACATTAGGTCCACTGTTTGTAGTGTTATTATTTGCTGTAGGTTGTGGGTCTTCATCTTTGTTACATGCAGTAAATAAGATAGCTGCACAACATAGTATTGTTAAAATTTTTTTCATGATTTGGGTTTTGTTAATTAACAAATATATGTTATTTGAAAAATATAAATCGTACCATATTAAGAAATACTAAATAATCTTAGTTTTCTATTTAAAATTTAACAAATCTACTTGCATAAAATTTAAGAAAATCTTAACTTCGTGGCTCAAACAGCAAGTTGGGATATCCTATTCGGGATAATGTGGCGTTGGTAAGAGAATTTATCCATAATAAGCTGTGTTTATTAAATTTATTTATTAACCACTAAACATTTTGTTATGGCATTTGACATTGAAATGATTAAAGCTGTTTATGAAAGATACCCAGAGAGGGTAGCAGCAGCTAGAAAGGTAGTCGGTAAGCCTTTAACTTTAGCCGAAAAAATTCTTTATACACATCTTTGGGAAGGTAGTGCTACTAAGGCTCATGAAAGAGGGAACTCTTATGTAGATTTTGCTCCAGATAGGGTTGCTATGCAAGATGCAACAGCTCAAATGGCGTTGTTGCAATTTATGCAAGCTGGAAAAGCGAAAGTTGCAGTTCCTTCTACTGCTCATGCAGATCACTTAATTCAAGCGAGATTAGGTGCGGACAAAGATTTGCAAGAAGGAATTAATAAAAACAACGAAGTGTTTAACTTTTTAAGTTCTGTTTGTGATAAATATGGGATTGGTTTTTGGAAACCAGGAGCAGGTATTATTCATCAAGTTGTTTTAGAAAATTATGCTTTCCCAGGAGGAATGATGATAGGAACAGATTCTCATACTGTAAATGCAGGTGGATTAGGAATGGTTGCTATTGGAGTTGGTGGTGCTGACGCTGTTGATGTAATGGCAGGAATGGCATGGGAATTAAAAATGCCTAAATTAATAGGTGTTAAATTAACGGGTAAACTAAATGGCTGGACAGCACCAAAAGATGTGATTCTTAAAGTTGCTGAAATTTTAACTGTAAAAGGTGGTACAGGAGCTATTGTTGAATATTTTGGAGAAGGAGCTTTATCAATGTCATGTACAGGTAAAGGAACGATTTGTAATATGGGAGCTGAGATAGGAGCTACTACATCTACATTCGGTTATGATGATTCAATGAGAAGATATTTGTCTGCTACTGGTAGAGCTGATGTTGTAGAATTAGCTGATAAAGTTGCTGAACATTTAACAGGAGATGCTGAAGTTTATGCGAATCCAGAACAATATTTTGATCAAGTAATAGAAATAGATTTATCTACATTAATGCCTCGATTAAACGGTCCATTTACTCCTGATTTAGGTACTGAGGTTGGTAAAATGAATGAAAAAGCAACTAAAAACGGTTGGCCTTTAGATGTTGAATGGGGATTAATAGGTTCTTGTACGAATTCATCTTATGAAGATTTAGCTAGAGCAGCTTCAATTGCTCAGCAAGCTGTAGAAAAAGGTTTAACTACTAAAGCTCAGTTTGGAATTAATCCAGGATCGGAGCAAGTAAGGTTTACTGCAGAGAGAGATGGCTTGTTAAAAGCTTTTGAAGATTTAGATGCAACGATATTTACCAATGCATGTGGACCATGTATTGGACAATGGGCAAGATATTCTGATCCAAAAAATGCACCCAAAAATAGTATTGTACATTCATTTAACAGGAACTTTGCGAAACGTGCTGATGGAAATCCAAATACGCATGCCTTTGTTGCTTCTCCAGAAATGGTTGCTGCAATTGCAATTTCTGGAAGATTAGATTTTAATCCAATTACTGATACATTAACCAATAAAGATGGTGAACAAGTAAAATTAGATCCACCTCATGGAGATGAATTACCTAAAGGAGGTTTTGCTGTAGATGATAATGGATATCAAGCTCCTGCGGAAGATGGAAGTGGAATTAATGTTGTTGTTAGTCCTGATTCTGATAGACTTCAATTGTTAACACCATTTACACCTTGGGATGGAGGAAACATTACTGGAGCTAAATTGTTGATTAAAGCAAAAGGAAAATGTACTACAGATCATATTTCTATGGCTGGACCATGGTTACGTTATAGAGGTCATTTAGACAATATTTCTAACAACTGTTTAATTGGTGCTGTTAATGCTTTTGGAGAAGCTACTAATGAAGTGGTTAATCAGTTAACAGGAGGTAAAGGAGAAGTTCCTGCTACAGCAAGAGCTTATAAAGCTGCTGGAGTTCCAAGTATCGTTGTTGGAGATCATAACTATGGTGAAGGTTCTTCTAGAGAACACGCAGCAATGGAGCCTCGTCATT
>CBDUPT010000285.1:0-3994 GCA_965369165.1 uncultured Flavobacteriales bacterium
TATTTAATTTTTTCATGTCTTTAGGTTTTAAAGATTTTTAACCTAAAAGTCAAAAGCTGTGCCAAAAGTTAAAAATTAGATGTAGGACATCGATAATTAAGTATATTTGATATCTAATTTAAAGTTTATGAAAAAAATATTATTTTCTTTATTGTTGTTATTTACAGCAACATTAACTTATAGCCAAACCGCTACTATAACTAATAGTTTAACTGCAAAACTAAATACCCTTTCTAATTCTGAATATGTAAAAGTTAATGTGGTTTTTAGCGATCAAGTAAATCACATTTACTTAAATCAACAACTTAAAGAACAAAACGCATCGTTAGATACAAGAGCAAAAACTGTTATTAGAGAATCTATGCAGTTAGCTAACTCAACACAAAAGAATGTAATTACACTTTTAAACTCTAATATGGGAAAAGTTAGTTCTTACAAATCATTTTGGATTATCAATATGATGAGTATTGAAGCTAAAAAAAGTATTATAGAACAGCTTGCCTCTATGCCTGAGGTTGATTACATTGAATTATATGACCATTTTACAGGAAAAGTAGTTGATGTTGTAGAGATGAAATCCTCAACAACAAAATCTGTTGGTGGAATTGAAAATGGTTTAGCGGCAATAAATGCACCTGCTTTATGGGCAATGGGTTATACAGGTAAAGCAAGAAAGCTATACAGTATTGATACTGGAGTTTGGAAAGATCATCCAGCTATTTCTGATGCATGGCTAGGTAATCACCAACCACTTACGCAAGCATGGCACGCTGTAGATTCTCCTATACCAGTAGATAAAGGTAATGCTCATGGAACGCATACTACAGGTACAGTATTAGGACTAGAGCAAGCAACAAATGATACTATTGGAGTTGCTTTTAATGCCTACTTTATGGCAGCAGATCCTATTGTAACAAACCTTAATGATATTAAACCTTTACCGGAATATATCGATGTATTTGAATTTGCTTTAAATCCTGATGGAGACACAAACACTACTGATGATATTCCAGATGCGATAAACAATTCATGGGGAATTGGAGAGCATCATGACACTAGTATTTGTGCTGGTTATGTAACACAAATGTTTAATGCTATTGAAGCTGCAGGAATTGCAAACGTGTTTAGTGCTGGAAATGAAGGCTCTGGAGATACTACTATCGGAAAACCTCAGTATGTTAGTACTGGTTTAGTAAATACTTTTACTGTTGGTGCTGTAAATTCTCAAATTGCGGGAAACCCAATTGCTGCTTTTTCTAGTAGAGGACCTACTGCTTGCCCTGCTTCAGGATCAATAGCTATTAAACCAGAAGTTGTTGCTCCAGGTGTTAATGTACGATCATGTGTGGATCAAAACAATTATGCAAATTACCAAGGAACATCTATGGCTGGTCCACATGCTGCAGGAGCTGTATTATTACTAAAAGAAGCTTTCCCTAATGTAGCCGGAGAAGAAATATTATTAGCGCTATACAATTCGGCAATAGATTTAGGTGTAGCTGGAGAAGATAATACTTATGGTAAAGGAATGATTGATGTGAAAGCAGCTTTTGATACTTTATCATTAACCTACACTCCTACACCACCTAATCAATATCACTATGATTTAACTGTAAGTGAAATATTATCACCTACAAAAACTATTAGGTGTGATCAAACTATTAATCCAAAAGTTGTTTTACATAACAAAGGAGATAGTACGATAACAAGTGCGAACATTAGTTATCAACTTAATAATGAAACAGTTCTTAATCAAATTTGGTCTGGAAACTTAGTTGCAAATGATACAACTCATGTTGCTTTGCCTCAAATTATAGCTCAAAGTTTTGGTGACTACGAACTGAAAGTTAAAGCAACTATTGATACGAATAAAACTGAATGTGATTATATTAACAATCAAAGGGTAGCTAGATTTAACATTAGAGACCTACATGCAGTTTTACCATATAAAGAAGATTTTGAAATGATGCGAATTGATAGTTCTGAATGGATTTTAAATAATCCTGATGGAGAAATAACATGGGATACTGCTTCTACAAGTGGATTACCTTACGGTTATTTTTCTGCTAATATGGATTTTATCAACTATAGTTCTTCAGGAGAAAAAGATGAAATGATTTCTACAAGAATTGCCTTACCAAATGATGATTCATTATTCCTAAGGTTTGACCTTGCTTACCAAATGAGACACACAGTTATTGCTGATACGTTAAGTATTTACATATCTACAGATTGTGGTGACAGTTATACTCAAATCTATAAGAAAGGTGGTACTAATTTAGAAACTCATGATACGTTAATGTCTCCATTTTACGCTACTTTACCACACCATTGGAGAACAGAATATGTTGACATAACTAGCTATGCTACAAATGATGTATTAGTAAAGTTTGAGTCGTATAATAAGAAAGGAAACAATTTGTATATTGATAATATATGGGTTTACGAAGGTAATGAACCTGTAGGAGTTGATGAGGTAGCTAAAACTAATCAAATTAGCATTTATCCTAATCCAGCTAATGAAGTAATTACTGTTAACACGTCTAATGAATCATTATCAAGAATTGAAATTTATGATATTACTGGTAAATTAGTTTTAAGCCAAACAGTTAGTCAGAAAGAAACTACTATTGATATTAAAAATTTAAATTCAGGAATGTATCTAATGAATGTTATTTCAGAAAATTCTAAATATTCTGAGAGATTTATAAGAAATTAATCAAAATGATTATAAATTTAAAAGGCTAAAAGAAATTCTTTTAGCCTTTTTTTTATCCTTCTCCATCACTATTAAAGTCTTCATACCCTTTATCTCCTCCACGTTTTTTCTTTTGATTTATACGGTAAGTAAAACTAACTCTAAAATACCTCGAACGCCATTGTCTTTCACTTTCAGAAGTAAAATTCTCACCGTAAGAAACACTTCTTCTCCTACGAGAGTTAAATAAATCTTTCACATTAAATGTCATTGTTCCATTCCCCTTTAAAACATCAAATGAAAATCCAGAATCTAATGAGTAACGAGCTAAAGTTTCTCCTTGGGGTGATTGTTGAGGAGCCCTATAATTAAAAGATGCTTGTAAGTTTACTTTCTTTTTAATGTTCCATTTGGAGTTTAAACGAGTGGTCCAAACATACGCATCACTACCATATTCTACATCTAAATATTCTCCTTCAATAATTTCTCTGTAAAAATTAAAACTACCCCTTAAACTCCACCATTTTTTCAAATCATAAGAACCAGAGAACTCAACACCATAAGCATCTTTAATTCCTAAATTAATAGGTTTACGTTGAGTAACACCAGCAGAATCAGAAGTAGTTATCCTTGTAATATTATTAGTTGTATAACGATAATAAACACTTGCTAACAAAGATGCCTTATCCCAATTTTTTAAATGTCCTACTTCATACGAATCAGTAAACTCAGGATTTAAGTTAGGATTCCCAGAGAAATTACTTCTTGAATCTGTATAACTAAAAAATGGCAACAACCACCAATGTCTTGGCCTCTGAATCCTTCTACTATAACTTAATTGAAATGAAGTTCCTTTTTTGATTTCATAATTTAAATGAGCAGTTGGAAATAAATTAAAGTAATCTCTATTATTTGTTTCATTGGTGGTTACCAATTCTGTTTTCAGCTCAGTATATTCAGCTCTTACACCCAATTGATAAGAGATTTTTTTTAGTTTATTACCATACATTAAATAGCCTGCAGAAACATTTTCTTCATACAGAACAAAGTTTACAAAACCTGGAATATACTCCCACTCACTATTCGTAGAATTAAATTGTTCTACAGCATAATCATCATCAATTTTTTTGATGGTATGTTTTAAACCTGTTTCTAACTTTCCTTTTTTTATTGGGTGTACATAATCAGTTTGGAAAATATAATTTTGACCTCCTTCATTATTAAATACTCTTTGTTCAAGGTTTTCAGCAACTACAACATCATTAGTCTGTGTAATAATTGAATTCTCATTATCTG
>CBDUPT010000286.1:0-3991 GCA_965369165.1 uncultured Flavobacteriales bacterium
ATCATAATGACGGATAGTTACTAACTCTAAATTGTCGTTGTACAATATTTTATAATCTTTTTTGAGTTCGTCAATTAAAGAGTTTGTTTTTTGATTGTCATAATCAACACAAACAGAAAAGCTAATGGCAGAGTTTTGCATTAGGTTTATCTTAACCCCTTTGGTAGAAAATAAACCAAAGATATGGCTCAAACTATCTTCCATTATAAAGGAATAGTCTTTTGCAGAGATAGAAATTAACACCTGATTCATTTTAAATATAAACGAAGGAATTTTTGAGTCTTCAGTTGTGTTTTCGTCTATAATGGTTCCTTCTTCTTTTGGGTTTACAAACGATTTAACATACAATGGGATGTTTTTATTATGTAAAGGTTTTATGGTTTTTGGGTGAATAACAGAAGCGCCATAATAAGCCAATTCAACTGCTTCGTGATAAGAGATGTTGTTTAGCTTTTCTGTAACATCAAACCATTTTGGATCTGCGTTTAGCATTCCAGGCACATCTTTCCAGATAGTAACACTTTCAGCATTTAAGCAATATGCTAAAATCCCAGCGCTAAAATCAGAACCTTCTCTACCTAAAGTAGTAGTAAATAATTCTGAGCTTGAACCAATAAATCCTTGAGTGATAATTAGATTTTGTCCTTTGTCAATTTTAGCTTGTATTTCTTTTTTTACAAACTGTTCAGTAATCACCCAATCAACTTTTGCGTTACGGTAAGTGTTGTCTGTTTGTATAACGTTTCTAACATCTAGCCAGGTGTTTTTTGTTCCGTTTTCATTTAAATAAGCACTAACTATTTTGGTGGAAAGCATTTCTCCTACAGAAACAATTTGATCATAAACATAATCGTATTCCCGAACAGCTTCATCTTCAATTTCCCATTCAATTTCCACAAAAGTATTGTGTATTTCTGTAAAAATCGAGTGATTTTTATCGGCAAATAAATCGTTTAAAATATTAAAATGGAAGTCTTTTACTTCTTGCAAATACTCTTGTGTTTTCCCATCATTATTTAAGTAAGACTCAACAACTTTTTCTAATCCATTGGTAGTTTTTCCCATGGCAGAAATTACAACTACTAAATCATCTTTAAATAATTTAATAACTGACTCAACATTTTTAACTGCTTCGGCATTTTTTACGGATGCACCACCAAACTTAAATATTTTCATTGTTACTCTATTTTAACCGCTAAGAAACACAAAGTATTGTATTGGTATCTTCTTTTCTTTGCAAAAACTTTAAGCACTTTGCGGTTTATTTACATTAATATTTAACCGCAAAGACTTTTTCAAAGAATGTAAAGAGGTCTTATTTCTTGTTTTTGTTAGTCTTGTTCCTTTTTAATTTTCAAACCTTAATTTTCCGTTTACCCACTCTTCGTCTAGCTCTGCGTCAAATTTCTTGTAAAAATTAATAGCAGGTTCATTCCAATCCAATACTTGCCAATTCATCAATTTAGCATCCATCTCTTTAGCTGCCTTAATGGTTTCTTCAAACAATACTTTGCCAATTTTCTGACCTCTATATTCTTCTTTTACTACAATATCTTCTAAGTACAAACATTTTCCTTTCCAAGTAGAGTAACGAATGTAATAGAAACTCATTCCTAAAATTCCTTGTTCGTTTTCGGCTAAAATTATCCAGTATAAAGGATGTTCTCCAAAGCCATCTTTTTCTAAATCATCTAATGAGATAGTCACCTCTTCAGGAGCTTTTTCATATAAAGCTAATTCTTTTACTAAGTCTAAAACCTGAGGTAAATCTTCTTTAGTTGCTTTTCTAATGTTGAAATCCATTTAACAAATGTAAATTAAAGTTTACAACTTTAATAAATAACAAACTACAAATTCCAAATAGTAAAAAATGTTAGCTCTCTCTTTGTAATTTGACTATTGTAATTTGTTATTTTAAATATTGTTTCACTATATTTTCCTTACTTTGCAACATCAAATTTATAAGCATGAACAAAGTTGTAACCTTAAACGAATTTATTCAAGACAGACAAGCAGATTTTCCTTTTGCAACAGGAGAGTTAAGCCAATTGTTAAGTGATATTGGAGTAGCCTCAAAAATTATTAATCGTGAAGTAAATAAAGCTGGGTTAGTAGAAATTTTAGGTGCTGCAGGAAATGAAAATATTCAAGGAGAGGAACAACAAAAATTAGATGTATTTGCTGATAATCAATTTATCAATGCATTTAGAAATGGAGGAGAAGTTTGTGGAATAGCTTCTGAAGAAAACGATGATTTTTTACCTTTTGACAATGAGGGGTCAAGAGACGCAAAATATGTTGCAACATTTGATCCGCTAGATGGTTCTTCAAACATTGATGTAAATGTATCTATCGGAACTATTTTTTCTATTTGTAGAAGAGTTTCTACTGAAGGAGCAAGTCAATTAGAAGATTTTTTACAGCCTGGCACTGAACAAGTAGCGGCAGGGTATGTTCTGTATGGATCTTCTACGATGTTGGTTTATACTACTGGTAAAGGAGTTAATGGTTTTACCTTAGATCCAAGTATTGGTGAGTTCTGTTTATCTCATCCAGATATTAAAACACCAGATGACGGTAGGTTGTATTCTTTTAATGAAGGAAATTATAATACTTTTTCTGGCGGATTACAAAAATATTGTGATTGGGTAAAAGAAGATGACCCTTCAACAGGAAGACCTTATTCTTGTAGATATATTGCATCTATGGTAGCAGATGTTCATCGTAATTTAATTAAGGGTGGTGTATTTTGTTATCCAGCAACAGCTGGCTCTCCTGATGGTAAATTGAGATTGTTGTACGAATGTAACCCTATGGCATTTATTGTTGAGCAAGCAGGAGGAATTGCAACAACAGGTTACGAACGAATTATGGAAATTCAACCTACAAAATTACACCAACGTGTACCAGCTTTGATGGGTTCAAAAAATATGGTTGGCAAGGTTTTAGAGATGATTGAAAAATATGGGTAACTTTTTGAAAAAAAACAAAACATATAGTCCCCTTTTGAAAGGGGATAAGGGGTATGTTTCGCAAAATTATCTTGTTTTTTTTCAAAAGAAAACCTCAAATATCAAATCTCAAATATCAAATGGGCTACTTTTTCTTTTCTTATTACTTTCACTTTTTTCTTCTGCCCAAGTTGTAGAAGAAACAATACAATTAGATACTATTTCAGAAACCATAAAGGTTATTTACCAACCAATAGAATCAACATCTTATTATCAGAAAAAAGTAGCAGTTTTTGCTAATGATACCTCTCAAATTGCAATAGAAAAAACCTTTGCTAGAGGTGTTCAGAATGGTATTTATAAAGTGTATTACCCAAATGGAAGGTTAAAAGTAAAAACAGTTTTTGCTAATGATAAAATTAATGGAGAATGGACTTGGTACGATAAGGAAGGAACCATTTTAGTAAAGGGAGTTTATGAGGATAATATAAAACATGGTTATTGGGCTTTTAAGCACTTAAAAATATATGGGAGATACAAAAATGGTAAACGAAACAAGATGTGGTATACCCTAGATGCAAATAACAAAAAAGTAAAATCACGTTATAAAAATGGTTTACTAGTAAAAGGTGACGGGTTTGGAGATTTAAAAATGGAAATTACGCCAGATACAGTTTTTCAAAAAGAAGATACTACAATTGTTGAAGCAACACAATCAAAATATGGTCATGTTGAGATAGGTCAGTTTGATAAGCATTACGAGCAAACTATTGATTTTTTAGCACATAACGCTTTATTCAGGAAAACGATTAAAGAATTTTATAAGAAGGATATTCAAAAGTATAAGAAGAATTATAAGAAAGATGTTTTTCAATTTAAAATAGCGGAAATAACTCCTTCAATGGAAATTAATAGTTTTTTGAAGCAAAGTGAAGAGGGTAAAATAGAGGTAGCAGTAATCGATTATATTTTAAAAAATGATGCTGAAAAACTGAAAGAAAATTTTAACGTTTCTGATATTAAGATTGATGAAAAAGTAG
>CBDUPT010000287.1:0-3954 GCA_965369165.1 uncultured Flavobacteriales bacterium
AAATGTTTGGCTTGGTCTATTTTAGTTGAGCTTTGAAAAGCAGAATCTAACTTATCTGATCTGTGCCCTTTTGGAAAGAAGCCTTCTTTCAGTAATTCCTCAGCACTTGCCTCATCTGACGATCTTAAAAAAGCAGTTACTTGCTCCACTTTATCAATGTATGCCTGTTTGTTTTTAATAACCAACGGAAACTCATCATGTCCATTCGCTGCAGCTTCATTAAAAACACCTTCTATTGATGTTTTTGTAAAAACCTTGTTAAACAAAGCGATACTCAAATCCCACTGAACCACTGTTTTGTTTTTACTTTCTAAAAAACCTTTTAAATAGGCTGTTGCTGGATACGGAGTATTCAGTTGAGTAAAAGGTGGTGTTATGAGTAGCGTTTTAATTGACACACGATAAAGGTACTATTATAAACAAATTTGTATCGAGAACACAAATTAAAATTACATTTGCATCATTAAAATTAAAAAGCGTTGAAAGAAGAATCAGATAAAATTAGTCAGGAAGAAATTGAAAAATGCATTTCAATTTTAGAACAGCTAACTGATGATAATACTCAGGTATTTGAGTTACCAGAAGAACAACGTGTAGCTTTAATGAAAGCTGCAGGCAAGCTTTCAAGACCAAACAGAGAAGAATTTAAAAAGCGTAAAAAAGACGCTAAAAAAGCTGCAGAACGAAAACAAAGAGAACGCGACAAACACGCAAGAAAAGAAACAGGAATTAGAAGTGCTAGAGAAGCTTTAGTTTTTGAAGCTCCTAAATTGCTGTTAGATATACCCAAAGGACCAAACGATACAGAGCAAGAATTAAGCTCGCCAAGAAACTGCTATGTATGTAAGGCAGAGTTTACCAAACTACACCACTTTTACGATACCATGTGTAAAGATTGTGGCGATTTGAATTACGCGAAGCGTTTTCAAACAGCCGATTTAACCAATCAAGTTGCAGTTGTAACTGGTTCACGATTAAAAATTGGGTACCACATCACTTTAATTTTGTTACGCTCTGGAGCAACAGTAGTTGCTACTACCCGATTTCCTGCCGACTCTGCTATTCGTTTTGCCAAAGAAAAGGATTTTGACAAATGGGGACATCGCTTACACATACACGGATTAGATTTAAGGCACATACCAAGTGTTGAAATTTTTTGCAACTACATTGAACAGAAATACGATAGACTAGACATACTAATTAACAATGCTGCTCAAACTGTTAGGCGACCAGCAGGATTTTACCAACATTTAATGGAAAACGAAGAAGCTCCAATTAGCACTTTACCTCCATTGGCTCAAGAATTATTAAAAGATCATCACAATTGTTTAGAAGAAATAAAAGCACTTTCTACAGATACCGACAATGCCCAAAACAGCAGATTGCCTGTAACTTGGCAAAGCCCTGAGCCAGGAATTGGGTTAAGAGCTTCTGCCAAACTATCGCAAATACCGTATAGTTTTGATAACTCATTAAAAGCAGCAGAAGTTTTTCCTGAAGGAAAGTTAGATGCCGATTTACAGCAAGTTGATTTGCGTAAAACCAACAGTTGGCGTTTAAAATTGGGACAAATAGAAACTCCAGAAATGATAGAAGTACAATTAGTAAATGCCGTTGCACCTTTTGTGTTGTGTAATCGCCTATCTAATTTAATGATGAAAGAGAACACAGGCATGAAACACATCATTAATGTTTCAGCTATGGAAGGTAAGTTTCATCGTTTTAAAAAGATTGACAGACATCCGCATACCAATATGGCTAAAGCTGCATTAAATATGTTGACACATACCTCTGCTTCTACTTTTGCAGAACATGGTATTTATATGAATGCAGTTGATACTGGATGGGTAACCGATGAAGACCCAGTTGAGTTATCTAAAAAGAAACAAGACGAACACGATTTTCAGCCACCACTAGATATTGTTGATGGTGCTGCCAGAGTATTAGACCCTTTAATTGATGGAATCAACACTGGCAAACACTGGTGTGGTAAATTTTTAAAAGATTATTTTCCTATTGATTGGTAGAAGCGAATCGCTTCAGATAATTATTATTTGATACCCTTAAACTTAAAAAATATAATTACAAATTAAAAACATACCGAGTGGTATTTTTTTTCTTACATTTGTAAAATGTTACAAAAGCAAAAGTCAGAACATACCAAACAATTAATATTGGATCAATCATTTAAATTGTTTCATGAAAACGGCTTTAAAACTACCAGTTTAGATAAAATAATGAATGCTGCAAAGCTTACGAAAGGTGCTTTTTATCATCATTATAAAAATAAAAAAGAACTAGGATTAGCCATTATAAACTCAAACCTAAAACAAAGAATTCACGATGGAATGATAACTCCCCTAGCTTCACCAGGTAATGTTATCGATATTTTAACCACTACTTTTGTTAATCGAATAAAATCATTTCCGGTTTACGACAAAAAGCATGGATGTCCCATGAATAATTTAATTAACGAAGTTGCCGATTATGAAACAGCTTATCAATTAGCATTAAAAAAACTAATTGAAGAATGGAAATCAGCTTTAATCTCATTACTTGAAAGAGGCAAACAAGAAAATACTATTCGTAAAGATGTAAACAGCAATGGTGTTGCTACTTACCTTATCAGCTCTTATGAAGGCATACGTGGGTTACGTAAATTATACGATAATGATGAGGTACTTAACGAATACATTGCAGGACTAACCATATATATTAATCAACTAAAAAAATAATTTTTTTTAATTCAAAACATACTAGTTAGTATGTTTTAAAACTAACAACACATGAATTTAAAAACAATAGTATTAAGCACAAGCACTCTCCTACTACTTAGCTGCGGAGGACTAAAAGATGAAACAATGGAAAACGAGAAAAAAACAAGACCTTTAGAAACTGAATTAAATAACCGTAAAGAAAGCTTTGCAAAATCTGCTCCAGCTGAAAAACAAAAAATTTATGCCGAAGGTTTAGATGCTGTTGTAAAAAGTAAGGTTACAGATAAAGCTCTTCAAGTTGGTGATATTGCGACAAACTTTACATTGCCCAACGCTTCTGGTAAAGATGTAACACTTTACGATGAACTTAAAAATGGACCAGTAATTTTAATGTGGTACCGTGGAGGCTGGTGTCCTTATTGCAATATGGCTCTTCATCACATGCAAGAAACTTTACCCGAATTTAAAAAGTATAATGCTAACTTATTGGCTGTATCTCCAGAAGTGCCTGATAGCTCTATTAGTACAAAAGAAAAGCACGAATTAGAATTTGAAGTATTAAGTGATGTTGGTAATGCTGTAGCCAACCAATATAAAGTAGTGTTTAAGCTAACCGATGATGTAGCCCATATTTACGAAAACGGTTTTGGATTAAGTAACTATAATGGTAACGATAAAGGAGAATTGCCTTTGGCAGCTACTTACATTATTGGGCAAGACAAAGTAATAAAATATGCTTTTTTAGATGCTGATTACAGAAATAGAGCCGAACCACAAGATTTGGTTGACTTTTTAAAAGAGATGAAATAAATTCATCTCTTTCAATTTATCCTAAAAACAATACTTATGAAAATCTTACTATTTATTACCAACCTGTTAATGGCGTTAGTTTTGTCTCGATTTGCAATTTCTAAACTTGCAGGTTGGGACATTTCTGTAAAAGCATTTATAGAAATGGCACAACCATTGGGTATTGACCCTACTTTCTTTAGACTATTTACTGGAGTAATTATTTCACTAATTGTTATAGGTTATTTTACTTCTGCTTTATACACCTTATTCAAAACAAAACTTTCTGATAAATTAAAAAAATCACATGCTAACTTTGTTAAGTTTTGTAACCTTATGGGCTTATTAACTATGGTTGGAGCTTTGTTTGCTGAATTTTTATTGCGAGTTGAGCCCAAATGGCTATTGGTTTACATTGCAATTGGTGTTATCTTATTTTCAAGCATTA
>CBDUPT010000288.1:0-3933 GCA_965369165.1 uncultured Flavobacteriales bacterium
CAAAACCTCTTTATAATACACCTTCAATTCATCTCTATCCATCGCATTAATCTTATCAAGCCTACCTTTCATTAAATCCACATTTTCTTGTGCCATGTAATTCCCAGTCATTATTGAATATTCTCCATCGATTTTACGAATCATAAACAAAGCGCTATTCTCATTTGGCTTTGTTTCTTTATCATCCTCATCAATATGATGATATAAATTCTGAAGGCACTCAACTAATATATTATAAACTTTTTTCTTGATTTTTGGAGGTTCATCTAATGTTTCCATCTTAGTCTCCATAATTTGAAGGATAGATGTAAGAAGGTCGGAAGTCACTTCTCCCTTGAAAGATAACATAATGTTACTCTCTTCCATTTTGTTGTAAAATTCGTGAATATTGTTCATTACCAATGTCCTCGTCTAATTATGAATTCAAAGATATTAATTTGAATGAATTATACAAGTTTAATGCTTTAAAAATTTAGATTAAATACCAAAAAACTTCTACAAACCTATTCTAGCCGCATTTTAAATTAATTTTCAATATTAAATTTTTCTAATTTCAACATCAATCCTACTTTTACAACCTATTGTATAACTTAACAGATGTCTGACAACGATTGGTTTATTGATTGGTTTAATTCCCCTTACTATCATATACTTTATAAGGATAGAGATGATATTGAAGCGAAAAAGTTTATTTCAAACCTAATTAAACATTTGAATCCATCTAAGGAAGATTTTCTACTTGATGTTGCTTGTGGCAAAGGCAGACATGCTGTATTTATGGCTAGCCTTGGCTATTATGTTGAAGGTTTTGATTTATCCGAAAACAGCATTTCTCATGCAAAAGAATATGAAACTGAATTTTTAAAATTCTATATTAATGATATAAGAACACCTTCAAAACTAAACTACTACCAGTATGCTTTTAATTTGTTTACAAGTTTTGGTTATTTTGATGATTATCAAGATAATCAAACAGCCATTAATGCAATAACTGAGAGTTTAACTGATAAAGGTGTTTTAGTTATGGACTTTATGAATTGTAATAAAGTAATCAATAACTTAACTCAGAGAGAAGTCAAAACTGTTGACAACATACAATTTAATATAAAGAGAAGCTATAACAATGGACACATCATTAAAGACATAAAGTTTAACGATAAAGATATATCTTATCATTACCAAGAAAATGTTAAAGCAATTAGTTTATCTGAATTTAAAAATTACTTTAATACTGCCAACTTAAATATTGAAAGTATCTTTGGCGACTATGAGCTAAATAGTTTTGATATAGAAAATTCAGATCGGTTAATAATTATTGCGCGTAAAAATTGAATATTTATACTACTTATATTATACTGTTTGGTTCTGCTGCATTAAGTGGTTTAGCTGTTTTGTTTTTCAAACTTAATTTTTCGAAAAACATAAGATTACTTATCTCTTTTAGTGGAGCTTTTCTTTTGGCTATTAGCGTATTACATTTAATACCCGAAATATATAGCAACTACACTGAGAAAATTGGCATATTTATTTTAGTTGGATTTTTATTACAGTTATTGTTAGAATTCTTTTCTGATGGCATTGAACATGGTCATTTTCATACCCATAAAAAGAGTTTGATTGCTTTTCCTTTTGCAATTTTTATAAGTTTATGCATACATTCTTTTATTGAAGGTATGGCTTTAATAGACCCACACGACCACCACCATCATACAAACTACTCATTACTTACAGGTATTATCATTCATAAAATACCTATCGCTATTGTTTTAAGTACTATGTTAGTTTCTAAAAACTTATCAAGAACTATTTTTTTTATAGCCTTAATAATCTTTTCTATTTCTGCACCTTTAGGCTTATTCATCGCTTCAAATAGTTTACTAGCAATAACAGGAAGTCCTAACATTATACTTGCTTTAGCTGTTGGAATATTTTTACATATTTCTACCACTATTCTATTTGAGACAAGTGAAGGTCATAAGTTTGACTTAAAGAAATTTGTGATCATAGTTCTTGGTTTTGCAATTGCAGCATTTACCTTATAAAAAAAGGTCTTCAGTTTGAAGACCTTTTTATTAATAATATAAAAGAATAAGCTTAGAAAGCTGCAACACTTTCAGATTTATATTCTCCGTTCTTTAATTTTTCTTTCACTGCTTTAAAGGTATCAACTGTATATTTAACATCTTCTAAAGAATGCATTGCTGTTGGTATTAAACGTAACATGATTATACCTTTCGGTACAACAGGATAAACCACTATAGAACAAAACAAACCATAATTCTCTCTTAAATCTACTGTTAGATTTGTAGCTTCAGGTACATCTCCATCTAAAATAACTGGTGTAACTTGAGTAGTTGATGTTCCTAAATTAAAGCCTGCTTCTTTTAATCCATTTTGCAATCCATTTGCTATAGCCCAAAGTTTCTCTCTAATCTCAGGACTATTTTTAAGCATATCTAAACGTTTTAAATTTCCAATCACTAAAGGCATTGGTAGAGATTTAGCATAAATCTGTGAACGCATATTATATCTCAAGTAATCAATAACATCCTCATCTGAAGCGATAAAAGCACCAATACTCGCCATTGCTTTTGCAAATGTTCCAAAATAAACATCTATTCCATCTTGACAATTTTGCGCTTCTCCTGTTCCCATTCCTGTTCGCCCCATAGTTCCAAAACCATGAGCATCATCAACAAATAATCTAAAAGGATATTTTTCTTTTAATGCTACAATATCTTTTAAGTTACCTTGGTTTCCAGACATTCCAAAAACTCCTTCAGTAATAACTAAAATAGCTCCCTTTGTTTTTTCTGCAATTTTAGAAGCTTTTTCCAACATCTTTTCTAAGCTTTCTATATCATTATGTTGATATACAAATCTTTTCCCTTGATGTAACCTTAAACCATCTAAAATACAAGCATGAGATTCAGCATCATAAACTACAACATCATTTCTATCTAATAAAGCATCTATTGCAGATAACATTCCTTGATAACCAAAATTCAATAAAATTGCATCTTCTTTTTGTTCAAACTCTGCTAACTCACGCTCTAACTGTTCGTGATAATTAGTATTACCCGACATCATTCTTGCCCCCATAGGATAAGCTAACCCCCACTCTCTTGATGCTTCCTCATCTACTTTTCTGATTTCTGGGTGATTCCCTAAGCCTAAATAATTATTTAAACTCCATTGTAATACTTCTTTACCTCTAAATTTCATTCTACTAGCTAATTCACCTTCTAGTTTAGGAAAAGCGAAATAACCATGAGCCTCTTTAGAATACTTCCCTAAAGGACCTCTATTATCTTTTATTTTTTCAAATAAATCTGCCATGTAATTCTTTTTTAAATTATAAATGCAAAGATAATTATTCTAATAATGATAAAAGCATCTATGTTCAAATAAGTTCTAATAAATCAATTGTTGATATCCTTAACTTGGTATTTTACTAGTTAAAAAGTTACTTTTACACCCCTTATGTTAAGTATTACTAAAAATACGACTTCCCTACTTATTATTGTTCTATTAACAATTGGCTCACTCTTATTCTGTTTAGATATTTTTTTAGGTTCTGTTATTATTCCTTTTAAAGACATTCTTAAAATACTTTTTACGAATGATACTGTTAAAGAAAGTTGGCAAATAATTGTATTAGATTCTAGATTACCTAAAGCTTTTGCAGCAATACTTTGTGGTAGTGCTTTGTCAGTTGCTGGCTTAAAAATGCAAACCTTATTTAAAAACCCTTTGGCTGGCCCGTATATATTAGGTATTAGTTCTGGTGCCGGTTTAGGTGTTGCCATATTTATAATGGGATTAAGTTTTTTAGGGCTTTCTCCATCTAATCTGTCATCTTTATCTAACTTAGGGATTATAAGCTCTTCAATTATAGGATCTACTTTAACAGATAAGTTTTCTTTTTTGTTG
>CBDUPT010000289.1:0-3932 GCA_965369165.1 uncultured Flavobacteriales bacterium
TTGGATTTGAATAACTATCAAACACAGGTCGCAACATTAATGAGCCTGCATAAGAAGCGGTTTGCCATATTCCTACAGCGTTAAAATGAACTTTATTGCTGTTGTCATTATTTACATCCCAACCAACGTTTAAAAAGTTTTCAGATATCTTTTCCCAGCCTATGTAATAGGTGCCAGCAGTTAAATAAAGAGGAGCGTCAAGATTGTATTTTAAGAACTCATTAGTATTAGAATAAATAGGGCTAGTAAACTGAGTAACAGATTGTGAATAGATTACTACCTCAGGGCTTAAGCTACTCCATACTTTTAAACGGAAAGTTTCAGCAGCATGGTTGGTCATTATAGGACTAAAATAAATATCAAAACCAGTAAGTGTATCATTCATTTTAACATCAAATTCATGTGCTAATTTTGAACCGATTCCTTGTACACCATAACCTAATTCTGCACTACCATCATCATAGGCGTAATAGTTTCCAAATACTTGATAAGAGTATACAGTATCATTATTAATGTTGAAATCTGCTGATGCAAGACCGAAATAGTTTTTTATCTGAAAAACTTTAGTTTGGTCGTTGGTTGGTGCGAAATAAAAATCATTAATAAATACAGGATTAATATCATAGACTGCTTGAGGTTCAACTAATGCTGAATAGGCATTTGCATTTTTGGCAGAAGTAGTAGAAGGGTAGGTTTCTAGTACTGGTCCGGCACCGTTATTATCAACTACATCATATTTATAAAAAACACCGTATTGAGAACTATGGTTGTTCCTGTAGGTTACTTCCATATTTTTTGCCATAAAATTTAATGAATCGGTTTTGTAGTGTTGCCATGGCATTGCCGTAAACTCTTCTAGCATTGTAAAATTATCTGTAATAAAAGATACATCATTTAATGTTGTATCTGTATGTGATCTATTGTCATTCAAATACACATAATCTAAATTCCAATGATCAACATTCCCCGAGAGTGTTGCCCAATTTATAAATCTAAACTGAAATCCATTTTTTTGAAAAGAAGTATCTAAAGGAATCATAGCTAATTCAAAAGGTTGGTTAGCAGCACCTTGAGCAGACCACAGGCCAACCCAAGTGCTGTCAGAGACTCTAAAGCCTTCTAATCTGATACTATCTTTAGTTTCAGGTTTGTTTCCATTACCTTGTGGTTGATAGTAAAAACTTAAAAATAAACTATCTACAATAGATGATGTATTTATAGGTTGAGATGTTAATGTGTCTGCAGGGCCATAAGCAGTAGCGTTAGAGAAATCATAAGGAGTTCCAGTAGAATCTAGTCCATCAAATGTCGCTACCCCAAAGGATTTAGGATTATCAGCAAAACCAGTATTTACATGTACATTAATATCCATCCACAAGTTTAAGTCTGGATAATGATGTTCTTGAGAAAAGTCATCTAAAAAAGGTAACGTTAAAATGGCTTTGTTGTTTGTAGGTTTTTTATTGAATATAGAATTAGGGTTATCTTTATTTACATTGTAATAGGCCTTTAATTTGTTGTTAAAACCTAATTCTAATAAGGTGTCTTTTTGAGCATGAGCAGAAAAAGTAACAAGAACAATTAAAATTAATATGTTTAGTTTTTTTATCATTGGATATTTGAAGAGTCGGACAAAGTCGTATCTATAACCGGAGGATTAAAATTAATTAAATTTGTGTCACAAGTAAAGTATAAATCTACTGAGGTTCCCATGGTAACTGATACGGATTTACTTCTAATAGGGTTTTGTTTATAAACTCTTGCTTTAAGCGTATCTTCTTTTGTTTCACATTTACAGTTTTCGTATTCATGAAAGCCTTCACTTAAAGATGACTCCATCAATTTAGCTCTTGCTTCTTCTCTTGTTAGGTCAATTAAGTATGGAACTAATACTTGTGCGTCACTAGAAGAACCAATGCTTAGTGTAATTGTAGAGCCTAAATCCAATAAATCACCAGCTTTTATTTCCTTACCATTCAATTCTTGCATAACTACGGTATTAACGTACTCCGAAGGAATATATTTTACCTCCACTTTAAGTCCGTAACTTTCTAACTTAGCAACAGATAAACGTTGAGACATAGAGCCAACATCAGGCATCTTAATTTTAGGGGCTATTATCTTAGAAACTGTGATGTAAATAGTTCTGTTTTCTTTTACCAATTCGTCTTTGTGAGGATTTTGTTCCAAGACAACCCCTTTATCAGCATTTTCAATATATATAGAATCTAAAATAATATATCGAAGGCTCTTTTCTTTTAAAATCGTTTCAACTTCATTTACAGCAATACCTTCTAAATTTGGAACGCTTATAGTTTCTCCATGGTTAGTGTAGCTATTAATAAACTTAAATATTCCCCAAATAAATATTGCTGCAACAATTAGTGCAACACCTAAATTGATTAAAAATTTTTTACTGTAAAAGAATTTAAACATTAACTACAACTTAATTTTTTAGCTGAAAGCAAATATATTAATAATCCTAAGAGAATAAGGTCTTAGGTAAAAGAAAGTTTAAATGTCAATACTGTAGTTTATTCCATAAATATGGCTGTGTTTTAATCGAGTAGTATTAAATTTATCTTCGAAAATGTAAAACACTTTAATAGAGTTGTTTTTATTTAACTTGTATTTACTCCCGATTGATAAGCGTGTTCGATTAATTACACGTTCATCATTAAACTGATAATGAAATTCATAAGAAATATAAGGTGATATTGGTTTTAGTTTATAACTAACAGTTAGTTTGTTTCTTAAATAAGTGGGATTATTTTCATTAGGTGAGGCACTTTCAGATTGATATTTTAATCTATTTGAAATTTGAAAATCATTTATTTTATGTTTGTAAGAAAGACCTACGTCTATTCTGTTATTTAAATCATAATTTCTTGTTTCATAGTCGTTTTCTCTAGAGAACCTATAATTAAAGCTAATGTCAAAATCTTTAAAAATTTCATATTCAGCTCCTAACTCACTAAACACTTTGTCAATATGACTCATATTTTCATCTAAACGAAACTCCTCACTAAAAGACAATTCTAACTTATCAAATTCTTTATTGATAGAAATAGCTGTCCATAATCTGGCATCACTAACTACTTGGGCATTTCCAAAAGTTGAAATTGATAATAATATGATTATAATGTATTTATTCATTTTTATTGCTCACAAATACATCATCATTCATGCTTCTTGTAGGATCAGCTTCATAATAATAAATCATGATTCTTACAGTATCTCTTAAAAAATCAATTTTACCAACTTCTACTCTATGAATTGTTAATCCTGTTCTACTTTTCAAATCATCAATTAATAATTCATGATTTTCTGGTTTTACGTTTTCAATCTTTTCATATAAAATAGATTTTCTAGACTCATGTTTTAATAAGAAGACTTTTTCTAATAGATAAGTTGCAGCTATTATAGAGCAGTTAACAAGCATTAATTCTGCAAGACTTACTTTTTTGTCAGATAAAGAATTTACAATTGCAATAGCAATAATCATAAAGAGATAAGTCATCTCTTTGATAGGGAGTTGTTCGGTTCTGTAGCGTAGTATTCCAAAAATAGCGAACAGCCCAAAAGCAAAACCGAGTTTTAATTTAACTCCATTTAGAAGGATACAGACAAAGAAAATCAGGATATTAAAAAGGAAATAGGTAAATAAATAATCCTTTCTTTTATGAATGGGGTAATAAATTGTTCTTATCAAAATAAAAGCTACAGATAGATTGATTGAGAAACGTATTACCATTTCAAAAAAATCATCGTAATCAATTAGTTTACTTCCTAAAATTGGGATTTTAAGCAGAAATTCTTCTATCATTTTTTAGTTTTTTAATTTTTAATATTCGTTCCTTAAAATTATTTGATTTTACTTCTTTGTTTGTTAAAGCAGTTCCAATACAGTACTTGCTCATACCACTTTGTTG
>CBDUPT010000290.1:0-3925 GCA_965369165.1 uncultured Flavobacteriales bacterium
TAACAACACTAATATTGCTATATATAATAGCGAACTAAATAGCTATACTTACACTCAATTATATGATCAAATCAATCAAATTGAAAAACTATACAAGGCTCAAAATCTCCAAAAAGGAAACCTTGTAATACTTAATTTTGATAAATCATTTGTTGGTTTAGCTCATTTATTATGTTGTATAAAAATGGGTATTATTTATATTCCGATAGATAGCAATACTCCCAAAAACAGGTTAGATAAAATAATAGCATCTAGTAAGGCAAGCGCAATAATTAATAATGATTTTTCAATTCGCTTTTTAAATACAGCACCTAACTATATGGACGATAAAGCTTGTTGTGTATTATACACTTCAGGCTCTTCAGGTACCCCAAAAGGAGTCGTTACTTCAAAAAAAGGTTTAGCATCTTTCATCAATTGGAGCAGTAAAGAATTTAAGATAAACTCTAAAGACATACTAACCAATTATGCCCCTTTCCATTTTGATCTATCAACATTCGATGTTTTTGTGGGATTAAAAAATGGAGCGTCAATATGGCTAATAGATAATAAACTATCTAGCAATTTCAGGTTATTAGGTGAGCATATAAAAGAATTAAACCCAACAGTTTGGTATGCTACACCAACTGTCTATAATTTATTAAATGAATACGGTAATTTAAATCGAAACAATCAACCAAGGCTTGCCCTTTTTGCAGGAGAAATTTTTAATATTAATAAACTTAATTCATTACGAGACAAATGGAACGAAGCCATCTTTTATAACCTTTATGGCCCAACTGAAACTAATGTTTGCACCTATTATAAATTGCCCAATCAGATTGAAGACAAAAAAGAAATCTATCCAATAGGTATTGCTTGTCCTTATGCAAAAACCCTTATAAATGATAGTGGAGAATTATTAATTGGAGGGGATAGCTTAATGCTTTCATACTTAAATGAACCTTCTTTAACTCACGAAAAAATCATAACTATTAATGGTGAAAAATGGTTAAAATCAGGAGATATTGTAGAATTAAAAAATGATTTGATTTATTACAAAACTCGTAATGATAGGATGGTTAAAAAAAATGGATACAGAATAGAATTGTTCGAAATTGAAAATGAATTATCAAATCATCCAGACATTAATCAAGTTGCTTGTATCTTCAAAAACAACAAGATAATAGCATTCTATTCAGGTAATAAATGCTCCAACATAGCCCTTAAAACATATAGCAATCAACAACTTTTAAAATATATGATCCCTGATGATTTTTTTCATTTAACTAATTTACCAGTAAATTCGAATGGAAAAATTGATTACGCCCTATTAATTCAATATCTTTAACCTTTATGAATAATTATCTGAAGGAAATAGAACAATTAATTAATGCCAACATTAATTACAATGTTGTTGAGCATTATCATGAAAATAAATTTCCAAAAGAGGCCTGGAACTTCATCATGGATGAAGTTGTTTCGCCAATCGATTATGATAATTTAGATGGTGCAGCAATTTGCAATATTTTTGAAGCTATAGGCTATTCATCAAAAGATGGAGGTTTAAATTTTGCGATGGGTGCTCAAACTTTAGCAGCCACTATCCCTTTTTGGATTTATGCTTCAAACGAACAAAAAGAAAAGTATTTTAATCAACTTAAGAATGGTTCATTAATATGTGCTAATGCTATTACTGAACCTGAAGCAGGTTCAAATATTTTTAGCATGAAAACATCTTCAATAAAAAGTGGCAACACTTATACTTTAAATGGGCTAAAAACTTTTTGTAGTAGCATTAAAGAAGCTGACTTAGCAATAATTTATGCTGTAACTGATAAAGTAAAAGGTGTTCATGGGGGTATATCAGCTTTTATTTTAGAAAAATCTCAATTTAAAGTTGGTCAGACTTATACCAAAATGGGTTTAAGAACTTGTTCTATCGGTGAATTAATATTAGATAATAGCAGTGTAAATAAATCTCAACTCTTAGGTAAAGAAGGGGCTGGATTAGGCATTTTTACTACGGCAATGGACTGGGAGCGTATAGGGTTAAGCGCTATTTATGTTGGTACTATGCAACGTTTATTTGAACAATCTTTGGCTTACGCAAAAAGAAGAACCCAAGGAGACAAAGAAATAGGCAAAAATCAAGCAATAAGCCACAAAATTGCTGAAATGAAAACGACAATTCACTCCTGTAGAATAATGATATATAACGCTGCTAAAAAACTAGGTAAAGAACGAACTGTAAGCGAGTTAGCTAGTATGTGCAAATTACATGTAAGTGAAAGCTACATCAAGATTTGCCAAAATGCTATGCAAATTCATGGTGGAAATGGATATATGGAAGAATACGAAATTGAAAGATGCTTAAGAGATGCGCAAGCAAGCACAATTTATTCGGGGACTTCAGAAATACAAAAGAATATAATCGCCAAATGGAATGGCTTATAAAATGGATTTTGATGTTATTATAATTGGAGGTGGCCCTGCAGGTTCATCAGCTGCAATTCACTTGCGAAAAGCTGGAGTTAGCGTAGCTGTTTTTGAAAAAGAAAATTTTCCGCGACCACATGTTGGAGAATCACTTGTGCCATTTTGTTATGATTTATTTGAAGATTTAGGGATACTAAACAACATTAAAAAAACTGCTGTTAGAAAGCCAGGTGTTAGATTTATCAATAAAAATGGAGACCAATCAACTACGTATTGTTTTAAAAACATTCTTAATGGAGATAACCATTTATCGTTCCACGTATTAAGAGAACAATTTGATAAACAATTATTAGATAAAGCTAAAAAAGATGGTGCTAACATTTTTGAGAACCACAAGGTATCTGATGTAGATTTATCTAACCCCAAACGAGCAAACATTACAGTAGATAATGGTCAAGAAAAAATAGAATACACTTCTAAATTTTTAATTGATGCAACTGGTCAAGACTCATTTTTAGGAAAAAAAAAGGGGCTTAAATCAAAACATAAAGATTTAGATCGCATAGCGTTTTTACAGCATTGGAATTGTGACACTTCTCAAGAAGGAATTAACGAAGGTCTCCTTCAACTTATCTATCTTTCATCTACAAAACAAGGTTGGATGGGGCTACAGCCAGTTGATTTAAATAGGTTAAGTGTCGGAATTATTTTTGATAATAATTATGTGAAAGCTGCCAAAAAAAAATATACTAATGTTGAAGATTGGAAACAACAGTTTTATTATGATGAAATAAAAAAATCTCCATATACCAAAGAGCTTTTAAAAAATTCCAAGACTATTAATAAGCTTATGGTTGTTGGTGATTACAGCTACAACATGTCAAAAAAATACGACACAAATTTTGCTCTTATTGGTGATGCTGCAGGATTTTTAGACCCAATTTTTGCAACAGGAATATACTTAGCCTTAAATACCTCTAAATATGTTTCAGAAAGTATTATCACTTTATTAAAAAATGAAAGTGAAGGGTTAAACAAAATGAAAAATGCGTATTCTCAATATGAAGGTGCTTTAGAACTTTTAGAAAGATTTATTAATAATTTTTACAATCCAGAGTTTATAAATCTTGCTGAAATTGGTGAAGATAATTATAAAGGAGATGAAGAACACTCTAAAAGATTAATTGCTTTCTCTTTAGTTCATTTTTTAATGGGTGGTGATTTTTACAACGAACATAAAAAATATTTAACCTATTTAGATTTTTTACAAAACCCTAAACAGATTGCCAGATACCATCATTTGGTGATTAATCAAGAAAAATACAAAGAGAACTCTTGTGAAATGTTATCTGAAGATATATTTCCTATGCTTCAAAAGATAGATAAGTAAATGATAAAATTCAATATACCATATCATTCTAAAAATCAGCAAGAAAGTTTTAATCAGCTTATTCAAAACAAACAATACGCAAATGGCGGATTCTTTAGTGATAAGTTAACAGAATTT
>CBDUPT010000291.1:0-3924 GCA_965369165.1 uncultured Flavobacteriales bacterium
CAACTGTCAACAACCAATTAGGCGCATTAAAATCACTAGCTACGGCAACAATAGTAGCTTCTGGAGCAACTCCGCAATAATTATTTATAGCCAAGCCATTACCTGCTGCTATTCCTGCAACGTGTGTTCCATGGTCAACACCATCATAATCTGTATGTGTACACGTATTATTATTAATTGATATTGAATCCCAATATTGATTTGTTACTTGATCCCAAATCCTATAGATACGTGTATTACCTAAAGTATCTTTAAAATCAGGGTGCACAATATCATTACCTGTATCAATAACTCCAACTACTACACCCTTACCAGTATAGGGCTGTAATAATGGGCTAATCCCATTATGAATAGGAGTAACATCATTATGAATAGTCATAGTATCTGAAAGCGCCTTGCCTTTAGAAAAAGAATATGGAATTGCTTGAACAAAACTCTTCTGAGAAAAACTTTCAATGGAACCTACAGGGAGTTTAATTTGAACAATATTATCTACAGATCTAACAACTTCCCCTCCTAAACTATGAACTTCTGCCTTTATTTTTGTTGTGTTTCCAATTACAAATAAAGGAAACAACTCTTTACTATTATACATTTCTAATTCTATTTTTAATGGAATATTAATTTTAGAATACTGTCCGTACATTACTGATGTACAAACCAATAGCAAGAATAGAAAAATGTTTTTCATTAGTTAAAATTAAGTAAAGTTTTGCACAAAATTATTTAGATTAAGAATTACTATATTTGGTCTAACAGTATTATCATATAATGAACAAGGTAAATCTTAAAAATAAACTAGACAGTTTTTCCGAACATTGGAGTCCAAAAATTGTAGGAGAATTAAATGGTCAACATGTTAAGCTAGCTAAGTTGAAAGGTGAATTCGTTTGGCACAAACATGATAATGAAGATGAACTTTTTTATGTTTTAGAAGGAACTTTAAAAATGGAGTTTAGAGATAAGTCAGTTGTAATTAATAAAAATGAATTTATTATTGTACCTAAAGGAGTTGAGCATAAACCCGTAGCTGACAATGAGGTATCTGTCATGCTTTTTGAACCAAAAACAACTATTAATACAGGAAATAATCCTGGGGAATTAACACAAAAAGATTTAGACAAAATTTAAAATGCCTTTTTCTTATTTCTCTCAACAACAACTTACTCCATTAATAATAAGTGCTCTCTTATTAGTCAGTTCTATTATTTTATTTAATCGCAAAACAACAGTCAGTATTGTCTTGCTTTTTTTAGGAGCTTTAGTTTTAGGTTTTTTTATTGCCAACTTAGATCCTTTTTTAATATTATGGGATGAGCAATACCATGCACTTGTTGCTAAAAATATGCTTCAAAACCCTTTAAAACCTACTCTTTTTTTAGATCCTCAATTTGATTACAACTATAAAAATTGGACTGCCAACCATGTATGGCTCCATAAGCAACCCTTATTTTTATGGCAAATGGCGCTAAGTATTAAAATGTTTGGTGTAAATCCATTAGCTGTTAGAATACCAAGTATTATTATGCACGCTATTATTCCTTTATTTATTTATAGAATAGGTAGTATAATTATAGACAAACGCCAAGGATATATAGCAGCATTATTATTTGCTGCAGCTTACTTTCCTTTAGAATTAGTTGCTGGAAGATATTCAACAGACCATAATGATATTGCCTTTTTGTTTTATGTTACTGCTAGTTTTTGGGCTTGGTTTGAGTATCAGAAATCTAAAAACCCAAAATGGTTAATCTTAATAGGTTTGTTTAGTGGAGCAGCTGTTCTAGTAAAATGGTTAATGGGAGCTCTAGTGTTTATTATTTGGTTCATTAGCAAATCAATAACTCAACCTGAAACTATTTTTAAAATAAAAAGCTACTCACATATGGCTATTTCAACTGTCATTTGCTTAGTCGTTTTTATCCCATGGCAGACTTATATTTTCAGCACATTCCCTATAGAAGCTACTTATGAATCAATTGAAACTGCTGCTCATTTTAACAACCTCTATCACGACAATCAAAACATATTTTTTCACTTTACCAAAGGATTAAAAACACTCTATGGATCTGGTGTTGCAATACCATTTATCTTACTAGCAGGAATCATATTTATGTTAAAAGCTATTAAAGAAAAAATTTATAAAATATTTATTATTACAGCCATAAGCTTTATATACATTTTTTATAGCATTGCCACTACCAAAATGATAGCTTTCACAATAATTGCAATGCCTTTTATCTATTTAGGTTTGAGCTATTTATTTTATTTAACATTGAATTTTATAGAGGTTAAATTAAAGCCTAAACTTATTGGGTATTCTTTAAGTACAATCATATTATTAGCCATATTATTTACAGCGCTTAACCTAAATAAAATCGAGAATTATCATACCATGAAAAAGCCTCATGACAACCATGAGCGTGAAAAAGAATTGTTAGAAATGAAAGTTATAAACTCTCTAGGAGAATACTTAGGAGATGAAGATTACATCATTTTTAATATGAACATTACAGAACAAGGACATATTCCAACAATGTTTTATACCTCACATACGGCATATAATTATATACCTACAGAAAATCAGATTAAACAGTTAAAAGAGAAAAACAAAAAAATTGCTGTCCTTAAAACCGATGAGCTGCCTAACTATATTACAAGTAACCCCTCTATTAAGGTTATTGATTTAAAGACTATTATAGATAGGAACTCTATCTAAAAACTTAAAGGAGTTTTTTTCAAAATCTATTCTTGCACAATAATGTTCTAAACCATTACTCACTATTAAATAAGGCACTTTAAAAATACTATTGTATCGCCCTATTTGTTCAAAAACTTCTTGTGTTATTTTGACTTTAGGAGCTTTAAACTCTATTAAAACAGAAGGTTCAGAACCCTTATAAATTAGAGCGTCAGCACGCTTTTGCAATTCATTTAACTTTAAACCTTTTTCAATTTGTATTAAACTTGCAGGGTAATTTTTATCATGAATTAAATAATGAATAAAATTTTGTCTAACCCATTCCTCTGGAGTTAAAACCAAATACTTTTTTCGAATAGCATCAAAAATGTATTGCTTTCCCTCTTCTTCTTTTATTTTTATAGGGTAAGTAGGTAAGTTTAATTTTTCCATCTTTATAGTTTTAGATACTTCGGCAAGCTCAGTATGACAAACTATAATGAAACAGCAGCTTTAATATGAGGATGTGGTTCATAATTTACCAATTCGAAATCTTCAAATTTAAAATCAAAAATGCTTTTAACATCAGGATTGATTTTCATTGTAGGTAATTTTTTTGGCGAACGAGTTAACTGCAATTTGGCTTGCTCAATATGGTCATTATATAAATGTACATCTCCAAAAGAATGAATAAAGTCACCATACTCTAAATTGCATACTTGAGCTACCATCATTGTAAATAAAGCATATGATGCAATATTAAACGGAACTCCTAAAAATGTATCAGCACTTCTTTGATATAACTGACAAGACAATTTACCATCTGTTACATAAAATTGAAAAAATGCATGACAAGGAGGCAAAGCAGCTTTTCCATTGGCAACATTCTCTTCAAAACTAACAGAAGTATCAGGCATTACACTTGGGTTCCAAGCAGAAACCAACAACCTTCTACTATTAGGGTTTGTTTTAATTTGATGAATTAAATCTTTAATCTGATCAATTCCATCACCATTCCAATTTCGCCATTGATAGCCATAAACTGGACCTAAATCTCCTTCATCATTTGCCCAACCATCCCATATTTTAACACCATTTTCTTGCAAGTATTTAATGTTGGTATCTCCATTAATAAACCACAACAATTCATGTATGATAGATTTTAAATGTAGCTTTTTGGTAGTTAAACAAGGAAACCCTTCACTCAAATCAAAACGCATTTGATATCCAAAGCAACTAATTGT
>CBDUPT010000292.1:0-3916 GCA_965369165.1 uncultured Flavobacteriales bacterium
TCGAAGCTTCATTTTTTCAGCTATTTCGCCTTTAAAATAAGCATCAATAGTTTCAGCTAATAATTCTTGCCACCTTTTAAAATGCTCTGGTTTAAGGTGTTCTTTAGCACTTAAATCTTTATGAATTTGTACCACATTATTTTTATATCCACCCGAATGAAACAAAGCATTATTCCAAAAATCCGCTAGCAAAGGTAAGTGATGTTCCAAATCTAAATTGGCTACATCAGTAAAAATGTAACCTATCTGTTCGTCTTTAAGCATTTTACTATAAAATGCTTCCATCAAAAACAATAAATCTTCTCTATTTTCAATGTCTTTCATATAAACACAAAATTAAGGAGTAAATTCCATATTCATCAATTCTTCTGTAATATCATCATCTTCAACTTCTACATAATAAGCCGTATAATCAAATTGGGTGTACTTATTAAATTCTTCATCGCTTAAATAATAGTCAGTCTCGTTAGTTTGGTTTAATTGATAGAAAGCATATATTCCTATTCCTAAAAGGAAAGAAGCAGCAATAGAACGATAATAAATTTTGTTTGTTTTTACAGCCTGTTTATTTTGTAAAGCTTGTTGAAGTTTAGGTAAAACAGATGGAGATACCTTTAAAAATTCTTTTTCAGATTCAATAGTAGTGGATAATTGTTGAAAAAAAACAGCGTATTCTCGATATTCTGCTTCGGTAATTAAAGCTAAAACATACTGTTTTTCTTCATTATTTAAAGCCTCAAAAGGCTTTGTTTTAAGAAGTATTTCTAAGCGTTCGGTTAGTTGTGTTTCCATTTAAAAATAGGTTTTAAATTCTTTTAATTGTTTTGCGAGTGTTTTCGTAGCATAAAACAATCTCGATTTTACGGTTCCTTCAGCGCAATTCATTAGCTCACTAATTTCTTTTATAGAAAGCTCTTGCTGGTATCTCAGTATAAATGTTTCTTTATGATTTTCTCCTAGCTTATTCAATTGTAACATTAATTGTTCTTTAAAATAATCAATATCATGTTTTGTTAGGCTCGTTATAACGCCTTCTTCTGGAATGATTTTGTGTTCCTCTTTAAAAATTTGTGTCGTTTCATTTTTTCGATATTCATTTTTACACATGTTATAAGCCATGGTGTAAACCCAAGTAGAAAATTTTTGATTGGTATCAAATTTTTCGGGAGATTCTATGATTTTTAAGAATAAATTTTGAACAAAATCATTTGCTTTTTCTTGATCTTGATAAAGTTTAGTGTAGAAAAAATACAACATTTTTTTCGCATACCTATGGTATAACTCATTAAAGGCTTGTTCTTTTCCTTTAACAATAAAAAGCATTAACTCTTCATCAGAGCTAATGCTATAATTGTATTGAATACGAAATCTCAAGAACTATTCTTCAAATGAAGAATTAGATGGTTTTGTCAATAAATTTCTTCCTGTGCTTGTCGTTTCTTCACTTACCTCTTCAAATGTTAAATCATCAAGCCATGCATAACCTGTTTGAGATAGTAATACACCATAATTTATTCTAGTACTTGATTTAGGAACATCTAATATAATTTCATATTTCGTCCATTCTGTTGTCCCTTTAATCTTTCTATCCCCCATATTATCAAAACTCAACGAATGTTTTTTATGTCCATCAACCCTCATCCACATTCCAACCCAACCAACAACATCTTTAGTTTTAATATAACCTGTTAATCGCATTTTTTTACCTAAATAATTATCTGCTGAAAAAGCTTGCATTATGGTACCAAACTTATCTTTTATCTTTGGCTTAATAGACTTAATATATGCCACTTTCCCTTTTCTTTCATCATCATTAACAACTCCAATTTCATATAAAGATTTATCACTCCCTCCCATACTCCATCCCTTAACTTGATATAATTCAACTTTAAAAGCAAAACTCGTTAAAGCGATAGTGATTAAAATAATAATTATTTTCAAATTCATTTTCATAACGTGTATTTTTAAGTTTCTAAAGCCTAATACACTTCAAAATTAAAAAGGTTCAATTTTAATTCCGTTTTTTCATAATTATCAATGTGGAATATTAGGATTGTCATAACCTTGCTTGGTCATTTCTTTTAAAACCTCCATATCAACATCTGCCAATTTATTGATATACAAACATCCCTTCCCTGTTTTATGTTTTCCTAATTTGGCTAATAGTTGCTCGTGCATAGCTACATCACAACCACTGATATACAGTGATAAATTTGCTTTCCGTGGAGAGAAACCCACTTTAAACCAATCTCCTTCTCTACCACTTGCATATTTATAATGTAAATCACCAAAACCGATAATAGATGTTCCCCACATACGGGGCTCTTCTTTAGTAATGGTTTTCATCATTTCTAAAATTTCAAAAGCATCTTTACGCTTTCCTTCATGTTCAACGGAGTTGATAAAATCTTCTACGCTTAGTTTTGTTTTTTGTGTTTTGTTTTCGGCCATGGTAAAGTTGTGTTTCTTCAAATTTACCAAATATGATTCAATAAAAAACTCCCCAATTGGGGAGCTTACAACTTTAACTAAAAACAATCTGTTTTCTATAAAAGGTTGTCACCTTGAGCCTGTCGAAGGGTAAACAACCTTTAAAAATTCTAATCTTTTTATCAATACTTCGACAGGCTCAGTATGACAAAAGATAAAAATTAAAACTTAGCAGTAATTCCCAGCAAAAAGTTAGCTCCAGCTTGTGGATAAAAGAAATTCTCAGTAATTAAATCTCCATAAATGTAACTATAGGTATAACCATTACTACTATACAAATTATTTAAAATATTGTTAGCCATAAAATTAATAGTTACTTCCTTCATCTTTTTAGGGAACAAAGTATATGAAACTCTTGCATCAACTGTATAGTAAGCATCAATTGTTCTATAAGCGTTAGAGGTATTGTCTAAAAATTGCTCTGCAACATATTTTCCTTGCACCATTAAATTCAACGATTTTACTGGCACATATTCAATACCTAAAGCCGAAATTACATTGGGTGAAAAAGCGATATCTGTATTGCTGTAATTGTTCTCTATAATTTCAAATCCATTGGTATAATCATACAATACTTCTGTAAAGTCGTTAATCTTATTTTGAGATAAAGTAGTGTTAAAATTCACTTGAACTTTTTTACTAATCAACATTTGAGCAATTAACTCAACTCCAGCTCTGTAACTTTTATCTACATTCGTTCTAATTGATGAACCTACATCATTTAATTCTCCAGTTAACACTAACTGATTGGTGTAATCCATGTAGTAAAAATTGGTTTGTAAACGAGCCTTCTTTGTTTGAAAGTCAACTCCAAATTCATAATCTATTAATGTCTCATGTTTTGGTTGTAGATTAGCTGCATTGTCAATAAAATCGTTTCTAACTGGCTCTCTGTTTCCAACAGCAACAGAAGCGTAAGTTCTTAATTTTCTGTTCACTTTATAACTTAACCCTGCTTTTGGATTAAAGAAAACAAAATTGGTATCAATCGTTAACAAACGTAAATCACTATCAATTCCTTTTGTAGAATAATCAACCATTCTTACTTGTAAATCAGCAAAAGCTGTTAACTTTTCTCCTATTAAATAATCTACTTTTAAATAAGTGTTTAAATCTGTTTTAAATCCGTTATTATCGTAATATCTATCTCTAATAGAAGAACCATTGGCAAATTCTGACCAAACAATTTCTCCAAAATGGTCTCCATCATATTCATTATAACCCCCACCTAACACTAAGTTTAGTTTTGTTGATTGATACTTTAAATTATACACCACACCATAAAAATGATTGTCTAACCATCGTCTTCTAATTAAATCTGTTGAAGTAATCGTATCATTTCCTATTACTAAATCATCTAACCCATAATCAGCAAAACCATCTTGTTGTCTAAATTGCTCATAATATCCTCTTCCATAAGTATAAT
>CBDUPT010000293.1:0-3879 GCA_965369165.1 uncultured Flavobacteriales bacterium
GCATTGAAAGAAAAACTCATTACCTCTTCCATAGATTTAACAGATAAAACCATTGTAGTTAGAGAGGGGTCTGCTTTTTATACACGATTAAAAAACTTATCTAATGAAATGGGGGGAACCATAAACATTAAAACTGTTCCTGGAGAAACTACTATGGAACAATTAATAGAGCAAGTTTCTAAGGAGGAGATAGATTATACGGTTGCTGATAAAAATATAGCTATGGTTCATCAATGGCATTACCCCAATGTTGATGCTAGTTTAGTCATTAGTTCAGACCAACAAATTTCTTGGGCAGTAAGAAACAACTCCGATAGCTTAGCTACATCTATCAACCAATGGTTATCAGAATATCAAAAAACCAAAAAGTTTAAAATGCTTTATAGCAAATACTTTAAAAATCAAAAAGGGTTTAACAAACGAGTAAATAATGAATTCTACACACTAACTAGTGGTAGCATTTCTCCTTACGATGAGGCTATAAAAAAACATGCCCCTAAGATTAATTGGGATTGGGAATTATTAGCATCTATGATATATCAAGAATCTCATTTCAATAATAGTGCAAAAGGCTGGGGAGGATCATTTGGCTTAATGCAATTTATGCCAGTAACAGGTTCAAAATTTGGGGTTAACGACTCATCATCTGCAGAAGCCAACATAATTGCAGGAACAAAATACATAAAACATTTAGAAAAAATGTGGGTAAGTAGTGTTCCTGATTCATTGGAACGTATAAAATTTGTTTTAGCTTCCTATAATGTTGGGCCAGGACATGTAAAAGACGCTCAACGATTAGCCAGAAAATATAGCGACAATCCTGAAGTATGGAAAGATGTTGGGTATTATCTTTTACATAAATCAGAGCCAGAATACTATAAAGATGATGTTGTTAAACATGGCTATTGCAAAGGATATGTTACTTATAATTATGTCTCTGAAATTATTTCTAGGTACGAGCATTATAAAAACATGATAAATGCAGAAGGTGAATTAGCAGAAATATAAGTTTCTACTAATTTTATTTATAATCATACCAACTAACGAATATTCATAGCCATTTATCGAATAAAATTTTTTAACTCCATATTTGAGGATATCTTACTCATAAATAGCAAATTATATTACTATAAAATACTTAATTATTTAATAAATAAATTACTATTGCGGAAAATTAAGTAACATAATATACAATGAAAAAAATATTCTTTTTAATCGCATTTGCCTTAGTAAATCAACTACTATATGCTCAATATAATGAGACTATTAGAACAGGAAGGCCAGGGCAAGCAATTGGTCCTTTTAGTGTAGGTAAAAATGTATTCCAAACTCAAACTGGCTTTGATTATGGAGGATCAAGTCAAAGTTATTCTGATTATTCTAACTATTATTTAAATCCAAATACTGTCCTAAGATATGGTATTTCTGAAAAAATAGAAATTAATTCTTCTGCTTCTTATCGTACGGAAAATATAAAACTAAATGGTTCACAATATAAATTATCAGGCATAAACACATACTCTGTTGGTTCAAGAGTTAATTTATTCAATAATGAAAACAATGGTCCTTCAATTGGCTTACAAGGAACCTTACTTTTTCCTATAACATTTGGTGATTATGAAGATAATTTCATTTCCTACACACTAATGGCTATAGTAGCTCAAAGAATTAGCGAGAAATTCTCTTCAACATTAAACTTAGGGTCTAACATAAACTCTAAAATTGGCATCTATGTGTTAAATTTAGGATACTCAATAAATGAAAAGTTTGGCGTTTTTGCTGAAATGTATGGTGATTTTGACAAGAATAATTTTCAAAAAAATTGGGATACAGGTATTTCATTCTTAGCTAACAATAATTTACAGTTTGATATTTATGGTGGATATGGTAGTAATAACAATACAAAAGATTATTTTGGAAGTATTGGTATTTCTTGGAGAATTGACACTAAATCTAATTAACTTCATATCATGAAAAAGTTTAAACTAATTACGATATTATTTTTATACGCATTTACAGTATTGGGTCAAAATGACTCTTTAATTGTTAAAGATTCTCTCAACAATTACATTAAAGATTCAACTGAGGCATATGTTCTTGAAGAGTATAATGCCAAAATGGATAAAATAGAGAAACAGCGAATTAATGATTCTATAAAAAAAGCAGAGTTAAAAGCTCAAATTGATGCATTAAAAACTACTGACAATCTCAAAAAAGATGAATTACAAAAACAATTACAAGAGCTAAATAATAAGGAAGCTCAAAGAATAGCTAATAAAAAAGCTCAAATTGAAGAAATGAGAAAATCTGCTAAAGGGTTTCCTGTTTTGGGATTTTTTGATGATACTCTTTTTACAATATATAGCAAATTAGGCAGTTTTTCGGTTAAAGATAGAGCTCAAGCTATTTCTAAAAAAATTGAGGCATTAGAAGATTTTTACAACTTCCATCCTGATTCTATACATTTAGTTGAAGATGATGGCACCATTGATATTATCTGCGATGAAACAATCATTATGAGTGTTATTGAAAATGATGCTTTATGGAATAATAACACTAAAATAGAAACGGCTGTAATGTATCAAAATATAATCACTGATGCCGTGATTAATTACAATTCCGAAACTAGTGTTTTATCAATTTTCAAAAAAATTGGTTTGGCTTTACTAATAATTATTGTTGTTGTTTTTCTTATAAAGTATATTATCAAACTTTTCAATTGGACATCTAAAAAAGTAGAAGCTCAAGAAAACAAGCTTTTAAAAGGTATTAAAATTAAAAACTATACTTTATTTGATTCCAAAAGACAAGTTGGCGCAGTTCTATTTGTCAATAAAATTTTAAAGTGGTTTATTATTTTGTTGGTTTGCTATATAGCCATCCCTCTTTTTTTTGGAATATTCCCTGGCACAAAAACGTTTGCCCATACCCTTTTTGGCTACATTTTAAACCCAGTTAAAAAAATTGCTGGTGGATTATGGGACTATTTACCAAATTTAATCACCATCTTAGTTATCATATTTGTATTCAGGTATGTTTTTAGAGGTATTAACTTTTTAAAATTAGAAATACAAAGAGGAAATTTAACTATTCCTGGATTTTATGCCGATTGGGCTAACCCTACTTATCAAATAATTAAAGTAATCATTTTTGCCTTTATGGTAATTGTAATATTCCCTTATTTACCAGGGAGTGACTCTCCCATTTTTCAAGGTGTATCAGTCTTTTTAGGATTTCTTTTCACCTTTGGTTCTGCAGGCTCATTATCAAATGTGGTTGCTGGTTTAGTGTTAACATATATGCGTTTGTTTAAAATAGGAGATAGAGTTAAAATTGGCGATGTTTTTGGTGATGTAATTGAGAAATCAATGCTTGTAACTAGAGTCAGAACTACAAAAAACGAAATTATATCAATACCAAATTCTACGGTTATGAGCAGCCACACAATTAATTACAGTAGTGATGCCCCAGAAAAAGGGCTCATTATACATACTACTGTAACCTTAGGCTACGATGTGCCTTGGAGAAAAGTCCAACAAGCGTTAATTGATGCTGCACTTCGAACAGAATTAGTGTTAAAAGAACCCACTCCTTTTGTTTTACAAACCAGTTTAGATGATTTCTATGTTTCTTATCAAATAAACGCATACGTTCGTGAAGCTAATAAACAAGCTACTATTTACTCTAATTTACATCAAAACATACAAGACCTTTGTAATGAACAAGGAATAGAAATTTTGTCTCCACACTACCGAGCTGCTCGTGATGGAAACATGACAACTATTCCAGAAAATTATTTGGATAAAGATTATAAAGCACCTAGTTTTAATGTTAACATTAATAATAACGAGAAACCCTCCTCATGATTGATAAAATAAA
>CBDUPT010000294.1:0-3869 GCA_965369165.1 uncultured Flavobacteriales bacterium
TTCGGTTAAAGCACAAAAACCTGAAGCAGTTCAAACGTGCCATCAAAAATATGTGTCTGTTTTTGAAAAGCGAGGAGCTTTTCCAATCGAAGATGGAGTTTACGATAACGTAATTATTACATTTAGAAAAGGAAGCTTAGCAGATTGCTTTTATGGTAAAGTAAAAGTACAAGGTGGTCAAATTGTTCCTCAAGAAATGTATTTAAAATTTGAAGATGACACCTTTGAGAAATTACATAAAAAATTCCGTTACCCTAAAGAGAGTATAACCATTGAAAATGGGATGAGTAAAACTATGATAATGGCTGATGACGAATTAATTACAGTGCTTTTTGTAAAAAGTATTAAACCTAAAAAGAAATCATTTGTTAAAGCTGCTGATCCAGATTTTGATTTATAAGATTTAAATAAAACATTTAAAAAAGGCTAGTATATCTACTAGCCTTTTTTATTTAACACAATGAAATACTCTATTAATCCCTTCTATTTTAAATGTTTCCTGATTTGAAAAGAGGGATAACAACAAATTTTCAATCTCTTTCGTTTTCTTTTTTGTTTCGTGATTGTAAGCAACAAAATTAAATAACACTTCTCCTTTTTCGTTTAAACAATTTCTAACTTGTGACAAAAACTGCTGAGTTAAGACTGGCTCAGGGACATTAATTCCATTAAAAACATCAATACATATTAAATCATATTTTTTAGTTGTTGTTCCTGCATAATTTATAGCATCATCAATAATTACATTTAAATTATCGTACTGAGTTAGCCCAAAATATTTATTCGCTAATTCTATTACTTTTTCATCAATCTCTACTGCATCTATTTTAGGATTTAAAGCTAATTCGTTAAAAATAATTTGAGGAATGCTTCCTGCTCCACACCCTAAAACCAAAATAGAATTGACCTCTTTTTTAGAAAGTTTAATCTTTTTAAAAGCTTGTCTAAAAACACGATGTAATGAAGCAAATGAATAGTTTGCATTAGTAGCGTTGAGCACATACTTACCATCCTGTATAGCTACAACCAATTTATTATTATACTCGCTCGAAGTTTTCTCAACCGTAACACGAGAAATATAACTCAGATATTTTTGGTAACTATTCAGCTGTTTATTCTTTTTTTAGCATTATTAATAGAATAGCCAATTAAAAATAAAGCGCAAAACGGAATATAAGTGACCAATATAAAAGGCGAGAAAAAACCTCCTAAATAAAAAATAAAAGCAAGTATTGAGAAAAAGCCAATACCTGCTAAACCTATTTTTTGTGCTAGATGTAATTTCATAAAGTAAAGATATAAAAAAGCCCCACTCATTAGAGTAGGGCTTTTAATTATTTTCTTAGTAAATGCATTACATCATTCCAGGCATACCTCCGCCCATTCCACCCATAGGTGGCATAGCAGCACCTTCTTCTTCTGGTTCATCAGTAATAACACATTCAGTAGTTAATAATAACGCTGCAATAGAAGCTGCATTTTCTAACGCTACACGGGCTACTTTTGTTGGATCAATAATTCCAGCGGCAAACATGTTAGTATATTCTTCAGTTCTTGCATTGTATCCAAAATCGCCTTCGCCTTCTCTTACTTTTTGAACAACTACTGCACCTTCTCCACCAGCATTAGTAATAATTTGTCTCAAAGGCTCTTCAATAGCTCTTCTAACAATTGCAATACCTGTAGTCTCATCAGCATTAACTCCTTTTAAACTTTCTAACACTTTTTCTGCTCTTACAAAAGCAACACCTCCTCCAGGAATAATTCCTTCTTCAACTGCAGCTCTTGTTGCAGCTAATGCATCATCAACTCTATCTTTCTTCTCTTTCATCTCCACCTCAGTAGTTGCACCAACATAAAGTACTGCAACACCGCCAGCTAATTTTGCTAAACGCTCTTGTAATTTTTCTTTATCGTAATCAGATGTTGTAGTTTCTATTTGAGCTTTAATTTGACCAATTCTTGCATCAATATCAGCTTTAGCTCCTGCACCATTTACAATAGTAGTATTATCTTTATCAATAGTTACTTTTTCTGCAGTACCTAACATCTCCAAAGTAGTGTTTTCTAACTTAAAACCTTGCTCTTCAGAAATAACAGTTGCAGAAGTTAAAATTGCAATATCTTCTAACATTGCCTTTCTTCTATCTCCAAAACCTGGAGCTTTAACTGTTGCTATTTTTAAACCACCTCTAATTTTATTTACAACCAAAGTAGCTAATGCTTCCCCATCAACATCTTCTGCAATAATTAATAAAGGCTTACCCGATTGAGCAACTGGCTCTAAAATCGGTAATAAATCCTTCATATTTGAAATCTTCTTATCAAAAACTAATATGTAAGGATTTTCCATATCTACAATCATCTTTTCAGCATCTGTAACAAAATATGGAGACAAATAACCTCTATCAAATTGCATCCCTTCAACTACATCAACTGTAGTTTCTGTTCCTTTTGCTTCTTCAACAGTAATAACACCTTCGGTTTTAACTTTAGCCATTGCTTCGGCAATTAAACCTCCAATAGTATCATCATTATTAGCTGAAATAGTAGCAACTTGCTTTATCTTTTCATTATCTGTGCCCACACTTTGAGAAATATTTTTTAACTCAGCAGTTACCGCAGCAACAGCTTTATCAATTCCCCTTTTCAAATCCATTGGATTTGCACCCGCAGCTACATTTTTCAACCCTGTTAAAACAATAGATTGTGCTAAAATAGTTGCTGTCGTAGTTCCATCACCTGCATCGTCAGCAGTTTTACTAGCGACTTCTTTTACCATTTGAGCTCCCATATTTTCTATAGGATCTTTTAACTCAATTTCTTTAGCTACAGAAACACCATCTTTAGTTACATGTGGTGCTCCAAATTTTTTATCAATAATAACATTTCTACCTTTTGGCCCCAATGTTACTTTAACTGCATTTGCCAATTTATCTACTCCAGCTTTTAGAGCATCTCTAGCTTCTACATCAAATTTTATATCTTTTGCCATTTTATTTAAATTTTAAAAATTAAACGATTGCGAAAATATCAGCTTCACGCATGATTAAATAATCTTTTCCTTCAACAGAAATCTCTGTTCCAGCATACTTCCCGTAAAGAACCATATCTCCTTCCTTTACAGTCATTGGTTCATCTGGTTTACCATTTCCAACTGCCACAACTTTTCCTCTTTGTGGTTTTTCTTTAGCTGTATCTGGAATAATAATTCCTCCAGCAGTTTTTTCTTCAGCTGCCGCAGATTCTACTATTACTCTATCTGCAAGCGGTTTAATGTTAATAGACATAGTTTATATTTTTTTGATTTATAAATTTATATTATCGAGTCGCTATTGTCACATTTTATACCAATAAGGATTTAGCAAGTTTTTGCCGACAATTTTTCAGTTTTGCAAAAAAAAAGTGTCAGTTTATGCTCATAAACTGACACTTTTTCACAATTTTTTTCTTTTATTATTCTCCTGATTCCTCAGCAGGTTGTTCAGTAGGCTGCTCCCCTGTAGATCCATTTCCACCTTCAGCAGGTAATGGAATACTGTTATTTACAGGTGCCGTTGGTAATGCTGTATTATCAATAATATCTTGCATTTTAGAAACTCTTCCGTCTCCTTCATCACCCTCAACAACAGTTGGCCCAGAGGTAAATGCTGATGAAGCAATACTTAGTACTACCAAAGCAATTCCCATTGTCCATGTTGCTTTCTCTAAAAAATCTGTTGTTTTTCTAACACCCATAACTTGATTGTTTGTAGAAAAAGCAGAATCTAATCCCCCTTTAGGATTTTGTACCAATACAATTAGCACCAATAGCACACATACTATAATTACTAATACTGAAATTAAATATATCATTGTTTAATTTTTTG
>CBDUPT010000295.1:0-3804 GCA_965369165.1 uncultured Flavobacteriales bacterium
GATATTCTTTCATCTCTACCTAAAGTAAGTGCTAAAGAATCTCCCATAACATCTGGGTTTAGCATGGTTTCTCCGATATAAGTTCCTTCAAAATAAATGTTAGCTGAAGCAGGTAGTAGACTTAAACCTTCAAAACCTTTAACATCAGCAACTAAAAAGGCATCTTTATCTAATTTAGGAACCATATAATATTGATATTTAGCATCTAACTTCTCATTTTTAACAGCAACTAAATGGTTTTGACCATCAGATGGAATAGAGTATGGAATTTCTAAATCAAATTCTATGTTGGTTAAGTTTTCATTCATTGTTGCATAATAAGCAGATGTAGTTGCAGGGCTAAGTTCTTCTTCTTTTTCATTAAAGTCGCTTCTTGGAGCACTAGATTTTGTAGAAATGGCATCAAGAGTATATCCCTTTTTGCTTCTCTGATTATAAATGGCTGCTGTATAATAATTCAAATACCATACAGGAAGGTTTGGCTTTACTTTACTTTTATTAGGGTTGTTGGTAGATAGTTTTAGCTTGATATTATCCCAATTTTCTCCTGAATTTTGATAAACGTTTGCTTTGTAAGTTAGTTCAATAGGTTTATTAACTCCACTAGCTCTTAAATCGTACTTTGGACTCCACGAAGCATTTGCAACTAAATAGTTGATATCTAATATACCAGGTGTTGGGGTATTTGCTGAAACTGTAACTACAATTTGATATCTTGGATAAGCTTGTTTTGCGGTATATTTTTGAGCGTTATCAGTATTAATTTTATTTAAATTAGCTTGTATACGATTTTTAGTTTTGTTTAGAATATACTCTTGCTTTTTAACTTTTATTAAGGCTGAATTAATGTCATTATATTTTTCTCTAAAAAAGCTCATTGCATCTTTTAGCAGAGCTAATGAATCACTCTTCATACTTTTATTTCCAACAAGTAGTTGTTTTTCAAGCTCCAATACATCTTTCTTGTATTTTACATCTTCCAAATCAAAATTCACATAATCTAAAGAATCTTGTAACTGTTGCATTTTTGTCAATATACTTTCAGGTATTGCAGGGGCTATGGTATTGTTTACAGGCTGAAAATATTTATACTTAGTTTCTAAAATAGTGTAATTTCCTTTGCCTTTTACTTGAATGCTGTTTGCATTTATACTAGAAGAAATACTATCGAAAACAATTTCTGTAACTCCTTTTTTTAAGTTAATGTTTGCTTTTCTAAAAACTTGTGCGCCATTTAAAAAAACGGTAACATTTTTTATTTTTGAATTAACTGTTGTTCTTGTAGCAGCAAATGTAATATTGGCTATTACTACTAACATAATTGTGCTTATTATCTTTTTCATATCTTAAGTTTTATCGATTTTAACTGATTGCTAAATATTTTTGACTATTAGATGTACCTTTGTGTTTTAGTCCATATTTTTAATGAAATTTTATATTTAAATTAATGAAATACAGAAGTTTAACAAATGAAGAGTTAAAGGAGTTGGAAACAGAATTCAAACATTTTTTAATTACAAATAATGTTTATACTGAAGAATGGGAAGAATTAAATAAAAAGAATGACAATAGGGTTCAGGAATTAGTTGAGATGTTTAGTGATATTGTTTTAGATAAAGCACTAAAAAATATTAAGTATTTAGAACATATAACAGCAACTGATATAAAAGCATTTGGATGTTTTGAAAATGAAATGGTATTAATAGGAATTACATCTTCAAATAAAACATTAGATTTTACTAAAAATTCTTTAGCAGAATTTAAAGAGGAACTAAATATATTTAAAACTAGTAAACCCTATAGTAATCAAAGAGAATTAGAAGTCTTTCAATTATTAGAAACAGGCTGTAGTATTATTGATGAAGATCGATTTAAGAAATTAGAATTAGCATACACATATTCAAAAAAATCAATGCAAAACTAATGCGATTTTTATTTTGTACCATATTATGTTTAGGGGTGTTTAGTGTGAAAGCTCAAACAGTGAAAGAAGTTCGTGTAGCAATTCAAAAAGTAATTAAGGATGAGGATTTAAAAAATGCATCTGTTAGTTTTTATGCTTATGATTTGGATTCGAACAAAATTATTTCTGGAATTAGCTCAAGTAGAAGTTTAGTTCCTGCATCTACAATGAAATTGATTACTACAGCTACCGCATTAGAAATGATGGGGTCAGGTAAACGTTTTTCTACAACTATAAAATATTCTGGAGAAATTGACTCGAACTGTGTTTTAAATGGTAACATATATATAGTTGGAGGAGGTGATCCGGCCTTAGGATCTCATCGCTATGGGAGGCATTACGGTGACTTTTTAAATAAATGGGCTACAGCTATTTTAAACTTAGGTATTGATTCTATAAATGGTAGGGTAATAGGTGATGCATCTATTTTTAGTGAGCAAATGATTCCTTCAACTTGGATATGGGGTGACTTGGGTAATTATTATGGATCTGGGCCCTGTGGGCTTTCTATTTATGAAAACAGATGCTCTTTAACATTGGTTTCGGGAAGCAAAGGAGATTCTACTTATATCAGTTGTGTAAAGCCTTATATTCCCAATTTAGAATTTGATAACTATGTAAAAGGAATGATTACATCTAAAGATCAGTCTTACATTTTTGGAGCCCCATATCAAGAGTCAAGAGTTATAAAAGGAGGAATACCAGTTAATCAAGATGAATTTGAGGTTGATGGTTCAATACCTGATCCTACTTATTTGGCAGCATTTGAGTTAGATATGGAGCTAAGAGAAATAGGAGTGAAACTTTCTGACCCTGCATCAACGCTCCGAAAAATTAGAGCCACTGGAATTGAATTTCCAAAAGAAAAAAGGCATATTGTAACTACTACTCGCTCACCAAGTTTGTCATCATTAATTAGTGCTACTAATATGCATAGCATTAATCTATATGCAGAACACCTTTTAAACCAAATAGGAGTTTTTAAATATCGATCAGGTGATACGGGGTCTGGTAGTATTGCAGTTTATGAATTTTGGAAAAAGAAAGGTTTAGATGTAGATGGATTTTATATAAACGATGGAAGTGGGCTTTCTCGTTTTAATGGTGTTACTGCCAAGCAGTTGGTTGGGATTTTACAATTAATGTTTGAAAGTAAAAATTATAAAGTATTTTTAAATTCGTTGCCAGTTGCAGGTAAGTCAGGAACCTTAAGAAATGTGGGTAAAGGAACTGCTGCTTCTGGTAGAGTTATGGCAAAAAGTGGCACTATGACTCGCGTAAAGAGTTATGCAGGATATGTAAAAACTAAAAGCAAAAAGAATGTAGCGTTTGCAATAATTGCAAACAATTACAATTGTAGTGCTCGTGAAATGCGAAAGAAAATGGAAAAGGTAATGATTAAACTAGCTGAAATTAATGAGTAGTTTATTTCTTTTTTTTCTTTTTATCTGAAAGAGGTTTTCCGTTTTTGTATTCTCCTAAAACAACAACATCTTTTACTCTTTGATACTCTTTTATCGCTATTTCCATAGCTTTTTCAGTATCTCTTCTAATTCTGATTCCGTTCTTGCTTCCTTTATTTCTTACTTCTATATAAAAACCGTCTCTAAGTTCGGTTGGTTTCGTTGCTGGTCTTCCCATCTAAAAAATTGTTTAAATGCTAATGTACACTTTATTCGCAAAAAAGCAAGGTTTTGAGCTGTTATTTTACTAAAGAGTTAAAAGTTTTAACTTTTTTTAAGAAATATTGGTAAATACAATGATTTTAATCTAGATGTTATCTAGGGTTATTAAAATAATCATTAGCTCTACTTCCGTAATGTCCTTGTTGATATTCACTA
>CBDUPT010000296.1:0-3776 GCA_965369165.1 uncultured Flavobacteriales bacterium
CTTCTATTGCTTTCTTAACCATTTTAGTTGCTGTTTCAAAAATATTATAGGCGTCTGGGTTAAGTTCATCTTTTGCATAGTCATCGAGAGCTGACAAAGCCATTCCTGCAGCTGCTATAATTTGACCGATACCATCATGTAATTCTTGAGAGATTCGTTTTCTTTCTTTTTGTTCAATTTTTATTCTCTCTGAAATGTCTTGAGTTGTACCTCTTGATATTAAGGCATTTCCTTTTTCATCGAAATCTGATTCACATTGTTCTTCAACATATTTAACACTTCCATTTGGTAATAAAAGCCGATGAATAATTCTATAAGGCAAATTATCCTTAATATGATTTGTATAAGCTTCATTTACTTTTTCAACATCATCGGGATGAATAGAATCTAAAAAACCTTGATAGGTTGCATTAAATTCAGACTTCTTCACTTCCCAGATGCTATACATCTCATCTGACCAATGTAATTCATCCGTTAATAAATCTAATTCCCAATTACCAATTTTTGCAATCTTTTGAGCTTTCTTCAATCTATTCGAATTTAACTTAATTAGAGCTTGATTTTTTTTCCGCTCAGAAATATTTCTTATAAAAGATTGATAATGAGGTTTTCCATCAATTAAAATAATATTAGATCGTATTTCAACGTCCAGTAGCTTTCCACTTTTACATTTTTGTACTGATTCAAACTGAATACTTCCTTCTTCATTTAATTTTTCAATGTGCTTTTGTATTTGGGGTAAATCATTTAGTTGATGAAGTTCCAATACAGACATTGTCAATAACTCCTCTTTCGAATAACCTAGTAAATCTATTACTGCTTTATTTACATTTTGTATAAGTTTTGATTCAGACTCTATTAATAAAATTCCATCTATAGCTGATTGAAAAAGAATTTTATATTTTTCATTTGCCAATTCCTTTATCTGGTTTTCGTAATTCTTTTTTTGGGTTATATCAAACCGAACACTAACTATTTTATTAATCTCATTATTTTCATCTTTATATGGAACTAATGTTGTGTAAACCCAGTAATAAGAACCATCTTTTGCTTTATTGCATATTTCACCCTGCCACTTGAATCCTTTATTTAAAGTTTCCCACATACCTTTAAAAAAACTAATAGGGTGATAATCACTTTTTATTAATCTGTGGTTTTGACCAATTAATTCATGTTTATCATATTGGGATATTTGACAAAATTTATCGTTGACATAAATAATATTCCCTTCACCATCTGTCATAGAAACAATAGCAGTTTCATTTAATGATTTTAGCAGTATTTCTTTCTCCTCTGAGATTAAGGCTGAATTTAGATGCATATAGCGAATTTGTTGGTTTATTGATAATAGTTTTCATAAAATTACAAAAACAATGTCTTTTGGGAATACCGTTGTTTGTAGTAATAATAATCTTAATTGTCAACAATAAAACTAAACTGAAATCACATCTCTTGTAATGCTAATATTATATATGTTAATGATAACTAAATTAGCTAGAGAATAAGGTTTAATTAACGATGATTTTCATTCATCTATTTTCAAATAGTTTCTCCTCAACAGAGATGCATTTCAAAAGAAGATAAGTAAGAGTTGGAAACCCTCTTAAAAACGTTTTACAACAAAAAAGTCCCGACAAATGTCGGGACTTTCGTACTCGAGATGGGACTTGAACCCATACGTCCTAATGGACACAAGATTTTAAGTCTTGCGTGTCTACCAATTCCACCACTCGAGCATTGGTATATATTAAAAAGAGCGGGAGACGGGGTTCAAACCCGCGACCTCCACCTTGGCAAGGTGGCGCTCTATCAGCTGAGCTACTCTCGCTTATACTTTAAGCAGTATTTTTAGCGAAGCTACCTGTACCGAATTAGTTGAGTCCTCCGATAGGAAACGAAACTTTATCGACAAGCTACTCTCGCTTGATTTTATAAGAACAATCCCTTTTTAAAGGGAAGGCAAAAGTAACTATTTTTTTAATTCTGCAAAATACTTTACCACATTTATTAGATATTTTTTTACCTCAATAAAAAACGCCAAAATATTTTATAACATTTTGGCGTTTTAATATGAAAGCCTCTCTAAGATTTATTGTACAAGGCATTAGCAGTATGAGGTAGTAATGAAGAATCTTAGAGAGGCATTTTTTTATAAAGCTGTAACTATTGCAACTGTTATTATAAACGATATTAATGAAATAATAACAAGTGTATAAATACTATATTCCGTGTTTTTGTTTATTCGTGTCTTCATGGCTTCTTGTTTTAGGTTAATAATTCCATTTAATTAAACCTAAAAATAGGTTCAACTTTATAGAAGAATGAATCAGTTAATTAAAACAATAAGCGCTTATTTTCAATACTATTCAAGAACTTTCTTCTGTTATAAAAACGCATATAAGACTATAGAAGTTGCCTGAGCTAAATAGTAGTTTGTAAACGGTAGGAATTATCCTATAAAAGGAAATTATTAGCTTTATTTCGGAGACTTAAAAAGTTAAGAATTTTATCGTTTTATCTAAAACTTGCTGTACATCAGCAGGTAATTCTTCACCTGTATGTGGATGTACTGCTCCAAATGAATGATTTGCATCGTCTATAATATGCAATTTAGCTGACTTGTTCCAAGTATCAATGAGTTTAGCTTCTTCTACTGGAACAGTTTTATCATCAGTACCATGAACAATTAAATGAGGTGTTGAAAGCTGATTGGCAGCTTTTTCAATACTAAAACGCTCTATGTTATTTAAAGTATCTTCAGCAATTTGATAATACATTGGCATTTGTTGATTAGTTCTGCTATTCTCAACATAAATAACACCCTCTTTTTTCCAGTAATCTAATTCTTCTTGCGAAAAACGATTGGTTAAGTCAGAAACTGCAGCCCAGGTTACCAACTTTTTAATTCTATCATCTTCATTAGCAGCCAAAATAGAAATGCCTCCTCCTCTACTGTGACCTATCAAATATATTTCATTCGAATTAAATTCTGTTATATCCGCATTTTCAATCCAATCCACAACAGTTTTTAAATCACCTAACTCTTTAGTAAAATTATTATTACCAAAGGCTTCTAAATCAGGAAAATCTATTGGCTGATCTACTGTTCCTCCATTATGAGAAAAGTTAAACTTTACAAAAGAAAATTCTTGATAAATAAAATGCTCCATCATTTTATTAAAATGCCCCCAATCTTTAAAGCCTTTAAAACCATGAGCAAAAATTACTACAGGTTTTGCTTTCCCATCTTCAACAAAGCCATAATCTAACAATATTGGCTTGTTATGTTTTCCTTCTAATATGTTGTTTTGTACTATTCTCATCCTGCAAAATTAACAAGAATACAAAGCTTATCCTACCTAACCAATCTTTTACTCTAACACAATTCGATAACCTACTCCTCTAATATTTACAATTTTTAAATTAGAATCTAACTCTAATTTTTTACGCAGTTTAGAAATAAACACATCTAAAGTTCTACCTAAATAATCTCCATCATCTCCCCAAACAACTTGTAAAATAGACTCTCGTGTTACAGTTTCATTTACATTACTAAAAAGTAAATCCAATAAACTTGCTTCTTTACTTGATAGTTCTTCTACTTTACCTTTATAAATAAGCTTCATCCCATTTTTATCAAATTGATATTCTCCTATTTGTATCCAATTAGGATTATCATTTGAACTTTTTCTTCTTTTCATTAAATACAGCACTCCTCCTAACAATAATAAAACTGAAGCAATTAGATAAACAAATGAGAAATCTGTTTTAAGAGG
>CBDUPT010000297.1:0-3774 GCA_965369165.1 uncultured Flavobacteriales bacterium
AAAGCTGCAGAAGGGTTACAAAATGACTTAAACAGTTATTTAAATGAAGTGAAAGATGGTAATCATAAAAATATGATTCGATTTGATTTCAAGCGTAGAGAAGATATGTTTGATAGACATACTTACCAAAAAGGTGGTAGAATTTTGCATATGCTAAGAAACTATATGGGAGATGATGCCTTTTTCGCATCACTAAAACTTTATTTGGAAGAGAACGAATATACTGATGTGGAAATGCACCAATTTAGAATGGCTTGTGAAAAAGTAATTGGAGAAGATTTAAATTGGTTCTTTAATCAATGGTTTTATGCCAAAGGACATCCAATTTTAGATATAAGTTATGACTATAATGACTCTTTAAAAACTGAAACTGTATTAGTAGCTCAAATGCAAGACTTCGGTATTGCACCAATTTTTAAATTACCTGTTAAAATTGACATTTATATTGATGGTAAAGTAGAAACTAAAGAAGTAGTAATTGATAAAGTAATTAATGAGTTTACGTTTGATGTTTCTGCTGAGCCTAACCTTGTGAATTTTGATGCTGACAAAATGCTTCTTTGCGAAAAAGTTGATAATCACAGCGAAAAAGAATGGGTTTTCATGTTTCATAATGCACCTAGATATTTAGATAGATTCGAATCTTTGTCAAAACTTACAAAATCTAAAACTGAAGATGCAATTACTTCTACTTTGGAAGGGTTGAATGATAAAAATCCAAGGATTAAAAGAATGGCAATAAATGGATGTAAGTTAGTCGTAAAAGAGAAACCTGAAGAACTGAAAAAGGCACTTTTAAATTTAGCTAAAAATGATAAAAGTTCAATTGTGAGAGGAGATGCAATTTATGCACTTTCCACTCATTTTGCTAAAGATGATGCTGTAAAAGAGGTTTGTGTAAATGGTGTTTCTGAGCAATCTTATTATGTAATAAGTAGTTCTTTAGAAGCATTAGCAGATGTGAGTTACGAAGACGCATTAAAATTTGCTAAGACTTATGAGGATGAAGAAAATACTGATATAAAATACGCAATCTGTAAAATATATGCTGATCATGGTTCTGCAGAGAATAATGATTATTTTATTAAAACTGCTAATGAGGTTAGTGTTTATGAGAAATATGGTGTTATTACATTGTATAGTAAATATCTTAAAAAACAGAATAATGAAACTATTACTAAAGGTGTATCAGTTTTAGAAGAAACAGCAAAGGACGCAAGTGTTTGGTGGGTTAGAATGATAGGGATATCATCATTATTAGAATTGCAGGATATGTATAAAAATAGGATTCATGTTGCTGAAAAAGAATTAAAGGATTTGAAACCTGGGGATGATAAAGAGTTAGCTCTAAGAAACTCAATTGATGGAGACACAACTGTTAAGCAAAAGATTGAGACGATACTAAATAAGATAAAAGAAACTGAGGAAAACCCTAGATTGAAAAAGATGTTGGGTGTAAAGTAGTATTTAACCCTTATGGAGGTTGAAATAATAAATACAATAACTCTCGGCTATGCTTCTGTTTCTATGCGAAGTGATGGCATAGTTCATACTCATATTTATTTAAAAGAAGCTGTTAGTCTAGAACAAGCAAAGGAGTTAGTTGACGCCTATTTAAAAGTTACTGAAAGTAAAAAAACACCACACTTATTTACAGCAAATAAATTTGTAATTCTTGAAAAAGAAGTAATGGATTTTATGAAGAATGTTGCAAATGATTATGGTAAAGCTGATGCCATGGTTATAAGTTCTTTGCCACAAAAAATTACTGGAAATTTTTATTTAAAATTTATAAAACCAAAAGTGCCTACTAAGTTTTTTAGTAAAAAAGAAAAAGCAGTTTTATGGTTAAAACAGTTTTTAGATTAATCTTTTACAAACTTTAAATTAATAGTTTCTGTTTCTGTATGAAATAGTTTAATGATGTAAATACCATTATCAAGGTTGTGGATGTCTATTATTTTTTCTTTAGAAAACTCTAATACTACTTCTCCTATCGAATTAATTATTACACCACTGTTATAGTCAAACTTATTTTGTATGGTAATTTTTGAATTAGCAGGGTTAGGATAAATACTTGTTTCTATTGTGTTGTTAACGTCTGATATTCCTGCAGCAGTAATCGTAATTTGTTGAGTTATAGTGTCTGTAAAACAACTGTCTGCAGAGTAAACGATTAATTGAACTTGATAAGTATTGTTAGCATTATATGTGTTACTAGGGTTTTCTTGTGTACTTGTGTTACCATCTCCAAAATCCCAAAAATAAGTAACATCATTAGTTGATGTGTTGGTAAAATTGATTGTTCCACCACCACTATATGTGAAATTTGCAGTTGGATGATTGGCATTAATTCTCCATAAGCTTAGGCTGTCTAAAACTGTATTGGTAGCAATGGTTTGTATATTGAATGCATCAATAGTAGTTATGCCTGCGGGAACAAAGCTAGCACCAATACAAGATTTTTGATAAAGGGTAGAATAAAAAACACAAGCTGCTAAATAGCTTCCATGTAAGCTTGGGTGACTTTCATCAACAGCATATAAATTTATAGAAGGGAAACTATCTCTAAGATTTTTCCATGCAACACCAACTGGAGCAACTGTTGCTAAATTGCTGTCACCCATTTCTAAATAACTTTCTCTTAATCGTTGTTGCATTCCTGCATAAGTGCAAACAGGTGGGTAAGATGCACAATTAGAAGCATCTCCATTTTGCCTGCCCCAAGTCATATAAAAAACAGTCTCACTGCATGAGTAGTTAGCTTTTATTGAATCATTTAATTGTTTTGCATAAGGATATACATCATTTTGGACTTGAGCTGGAGAAAAAGATGGTTTTTGACTTTGCTCTTGTAATACGACAAAGTCCCAATCGTTAGCTTTTATTTTTGATAAAGTTGTTGCGTTAGTAGTATGTTGTATTAACTGATAACCTCCTGGTGTATTTTGATCGGTATAAATAGTATCGTTTTTACTTAAAGCTAAATCTTTTAAAAGTTGAGGTAAATCGTTAACATAGGTATAACTATTACCTAAAAACAATACTTTTTTAACCTGTGCATTTACTGAAATTAGACTCAGCAGAGCAACTATAATGAGTGTAATTTTTTTCATAAAATATTTAAAATTTAAAACAAAGACGGGCAGCATTTAAAATAGTAGCCTTTAGCTTTTTAATAAAAAGTAAAATTCTTGTATTCCTAAAAGGTAATCGAAAACAAAAGTAAAAGCAAAAATAAAATGGATAATATTTTATATTTCTTAAACCAATCTTTATAAAAGATTATCATAATTAAATTACTTAATAAAACTAAATACGGGTATAAAGTGAAAGCTTTAATAATAAAGCTAAAAGAGTCCGATCCTTCAAAAGGATAAGCAAATAATATGATATATGAAATTATCCAATATAAAATAGAACCGAGTAATGTTATAGTGAAAGGATTCCATTTCATCATTTATTATTTTTTATCTTTCTTATCCTCTTTATCATAATCTAATTTACCTCCCCAATAGCGCATTTGTTGCATTGCCCAACTTATTCTTCCATTTAAATAACGGGTCGGTTTTTTAGCATTAAATTTTCTTGGGTTAGGTAAAGTAACTGCAATAGTCGCAGCTTGACGTTTACTAATGGTAATAGCAGATTTTTTAAAGTATGCTTGTGATGCTGCTTCTGCACCATAAATTCCATCCCCCATTTCAATTACATTGAGGTAAACTTCCATTATCCGTTCTTTACTCCAAAAAACTTCAATTAAAAAAGTAAAGT
>CBDUPT010000298.1:0-3737 GCA_965369165.1 uncultured Flavobacteriales bacterium
ATTTCAGGGTCTTGATTTGGAACTTCAATACCAATAGTTCCTTTTCCGGGTATAGGAGCAATAATACGAATTCCTAATGCAGCTAAACTTAGAGCAATATCATCTTCTAGGTTTTTAATTTTTGAAATTCTTACGCCAGCTTCAGGAACAATTTCGTATAAAGTTACAGTAGGACCTATTGTAGCCTTTATGCTCGCTATTTTAATGTTGTAGTTGCCAAGTGTTTCAAGAATTCTGTTTTTATTGGCTTCTAGTTCTTCTGGACTAACTCTTTTTTGTGTGTCACCAAAATCTTTTAATAAATCTATTGGAGGTAATTTGTATGAAGATAAATCTAATGTAGGATCATATTCTCCAAATTCAGCTACTTTAGAATTGACTTCAGAATCAGAAAGTACTTCTTCTTTAGATTCAGTTTCTTCTACCTCAAATGATACATCTCCACCTTCTTTAGGCTTATCAGTTTTTGGTTCAGGAGTAGATGTACTTAAATTAATAGTTTCTTTCTCTTCAATAGATTTTTCATTTAATGGCTCAGGTGTTATAGGTTCTTTAGTTTCAATGTTAGGCATTTCTTCAGTTACTTCATTTTTCACCTCGTTAGCTATTTCAGGATTGGTTATATTTTCTGGTTCTTCTTCTTTAATTTCTTTTGGTTGAAAGATGTTAAATGAGATGTTGAAATTCAAGACTAAAAAGACTAATAAACTAAGACCTAAAAATAATAGAATACCAATACTTCCAATAGTACTGTTTAACCATATGTTTGTCTGGTAACCTAATGACCCTCCTAATATGGGTGATGATGGCAATAAGTAGCTTAGAGTTACAGATATCCATAAAACAGAAAAAATAGAGTATTTGAAAGATTTACCAATAGGTAATAGAGTAACCTTAAATAAAATTTTAAACCCTACTATAAAGGTGAGATAGACAAAAAGGAAAGATGAAACTCCAAATCCATTAAATATAAATTGATGAGAAACATAGGCTCCAAGTTTTCCAAGCCAGTTCTCAACTTGAATGTCGGGGTTGTTCCAGTGATTAGCTATAATGTTTTGATCAACTTGCCAAGTGAAAAGAAAAGAAGAAAAAGCAAATAATAAAAATGCAGCTGTAACTAGAAGGAATAACCCCACTGTTTTTGTTAGTTTCTCATTGTCTTTTAAAGTGCTAAAAAATGAACTAACTTTTTTTAACGGATTTTTATCGCTAGTAACCTTCTTTTTGGGTTTAGCTTTCTTTGTCTTTTTATTACCAGTATCTTTAAATTGATTTTTTGCCATCACACATTTTTACTTGCTATCAAATATATTAATAACAAACGCGGTATGGTTTTATTTAATTGCTACTAAATAACAATTAATTGTGAATAAAGGTGTGGTTAATTAAAACTATCAAAAATTTCTTGCATTTCTTTGTCCATAGCGGCTTCACCTAATTCAATGTAATCTTTGTCAATCTCAAATTCACTATCATCAATCTCTGTGAATTTAATGCTAATTGCTTCAAAACGCATGCAAACATCATATTTTTCGTATTGATAAGCTAGTAATACGCCTTTTATCGGTGCAAAAGGGGTGCCCCAATTAGGGTCTTCAAAATTTATTTTATCTGTATAATAAATATCAAAAGCATCATGTGACTCATTGTCAACTGTTACTATTGCGTGATTACAGTTGTATTTAAGTATCTTTTTTATCTCACCAGTTGGTTCTATGGTATGTTTTGGGATTTTTTGTGCAGCTATATCTATTGCTTCACCTTCAAGGTTAAGTTGGTATTTTTTGTTAATTAATTTTACCGCTTGAGAAAATCGGCTGTCACTTTTGTCTACGATAAAACTGCTCTTAAACATTCCCATTCCAGCTGTAAGTGAAGTAACATATTTGTCCTCTTTAAATTTCATAACCATTTGGTCAGGCATAAAATCCATCATAAAGTTGCCTTTATCCATTTTTGGATAAGTTACTTTATATAATATGACTCCTTGATTTTTAACTGTAGATCTTCCTCCACACCCAAAAAGAATAAGTAATAGTACAATTACCGCTGTTATATGAAATGTTTTTTTGAACACGAAGTATACAAATATATCATAATTTTTATAGCGATTAAGATAAGTGTTGAAATTTAGCGTATTAATGTTAAGGAATTGTAGATTAAATTTTAATAACCCAATATTTTTAACATTGATTTTGCACTTTGCTCTTTACTAAATAGTTTTGTATGATAATTATTGTGTTCGTCTAAGTCAATAACTACATGCTTTGGAGATGGTATTAAACAGTGTTTTATTCCTCCATTTCCACTTAATGCTTCTTGATAAGCTCCAGTATTAAACAAGGCAATATAAAGAGGTTCTTCTTCATTGTTTTTAATTTTTGGTAAAAAAATCTGACTTACATGTGCTTCAGAATTGTAGTAGTCAGAACTATCACAAGTCATACCTCCTAAGTTTGCACGTTGGAATTCTTCCCCCCAATGGTTAATCGCTAATAGTATATATCTTTGATTTATTGCCCATGTATCTGGGAGCGTAGTAACGAAAGAGTTGTCAATCATGTACCACATTTCGGTATCGTTTTGTGGTTTTACATCTACAATAGAATAGATGTTTACACCGCTTTCTGCAACAGTAAACCCTCCAAATTCTGTAAATAAGTTTGGTTCGTCAACTCCTCTTCTATTGCAATGTTCCTTGATTTGAGCAACTATTTCTTCAATCATATATTCATAATCAAATTCAAAACCTAAAGAGTTTTTAAAAGGTAGTCCACCGCCAATATTTAATCCGTTTAATTCTGGACAAATCTTTTTTAGCTCACAATAAATATTTAATGCTTTTTGTAATTCTGTCCAGTAATAGGTGGTGTCTTTTATGCCCGTATTGATAAAGAAATGAAGCATTTTTAGCTTGATGTTCTTATGAGGTAGTATTTCTTTTTTATAGTAATTGATAATGTCTTTATGTCTAATTCCTAATCTAGACGTGTAAAATTCAAACGAAGGTTCTTCTTCAGAGGCTATTCTAATACCAATATTAATATCTTTAGATTGTTTGATATTTTCTTTATAATGATTGAGTTCTCTTTTATTGTCTAGGATTGGAACAATGTTAAAATCACTGTTAATTAATTCTGTAATTCCAGATAGATAAGGCTCTCTTTTAAAGCCATTGGCAATTATGTAGTGATTTTTAGTAAGCTTTTTGTTTTCATAAAGTGATTTTACAATTTCAATATCATAAGCTGAAGAAGTCTCTAGGTGTGTGTCATTTTTTAATACTTCTTCTAATACAAAAGAATAATGTGAACTTTTTGTGCAATAACAATAGGTATAATTGCCTTCATAGTTTACCTTTGCCATTGCAACATTAAACATGGTTATTGCCTGATTAATTTGTGATGAAATTTTTGGTAGGTAAGTTAATTTTAAAGGAGTTCCATATTGTTTAACAATATCCATTAAAGGAATATTATTAAAATGTAATTCATTTTCAATAACTTCGAAACCATCTTGAGGAAAATCAAAGGTTTGTTCTATTAAATCTTGGTATTTATTCTTCATAATAAAAAAAGTAACTTACTTACATTGGTTCAAATGTAATAAAGTAATTAAGTTAGATTGTTAAAATTAGATGAATTCTACTATGAAAAAGATAAACATAATAAAAAACAGGTCAGACATAGGAGCAGGAACTCGTGGAGCTGACATGGGTGTTGATGCTATAGAAA
>CBDUPT010000299.1:0-3695 GCA_965369165.1 uncultured Flavobacteriales bacterium
GAGTTTTTCCATGTAAAATGCTAAGATAATAGCGATTAGCTAACTAACAAAACCGTTTATACTTTTTTGTTATAGCTTAGTAACAGAACCAGCACCGCTTATATCTTTAGTGATTTTTGGATTCCCTTTATATTTTACACTTCCAGCACCAGAAACTTCTACTTTAAGTGTTTTTTTAGCAAATACTTTAGCACTTCCAGCTCCAGAAATATCTACTGAGGTATGTTTTGTTTTTAATTTTTCTGCTTGCAAATCACTAGCTCCAGATAATTCAATGTCAAAATTTTCTGCCTTACCTCTTAATGTTGTTTCACTTGCACCACTCATATCCATAGCTAAACTTACAACGTCAACCCCAAGATTAACATCTGCAGCACCACTGATATCAATTTCTAAATTTTCAGCTTCTATTGTTCCTTTTGAGTTTAATTCTACAGCTCCAGAAATATCAATATCTTCAATACTTACAACAGTTATGTAAAGTTTTAAAGATTCAGCATCACCAATTGGTTCTTTACTTTTTATATAAAGTGTATTATTTTTTGTTTCAGTTTCAATTAACTCAATAAGGTTTTGGTCAGCTTCTATTTCTACTTTCTCTGTCTTTCCTTGATTAATAAAAACTTCAAAGTGTCCTGAGATATCAATTTTATCAAAAGAATCAATTGACCTTTCTTCAGTAGTTACGTTGCCATCACCATCAACAGTATTAACACAAGAATAAAACGTAAAAGAGAGAACAATTAAGAATAATATTCGTTTAAAAACCATAAGTCTAAATTTTATAATAAGTTTGTATAAAAGTAATTATAGTTAGTTAAAAACATACTACTAAAACCTAAATTTTAAGAATTATGAAATTGTTTAAAGCGTTGTTGTTTATTACTTGTGTTGGCGTATTTTTTTCGTGTAATACAGATGAATTAGAAAATAAAATTGCTGAGTTAGAAGCAGAAAAAGTAGCATCTTCAGGGCAGTTGGATGAAAAAGAAGAATTAATAGTTGAGTTTATTGGTGATATGAATGAAATTCAAGCCAATTTAGCTACAATTAAAGAGCGTGAAAACATAATGTCTTCTAGGTTTGACAAAGGTAATGTTGAGATGAATGAAACGATGAAGGATGAGATAATGGGCGATATTGACATGATAAATAATTTATTGTTAGAGAATAAAAATAAAATGTCAGCCTTAAACTCTCGTTTAAAAAAATCTAATTTAAAAATTACTGAGTTAGAAAAAATGATTGAGAATATGGCTACTCAATTACAACAAAAAGATGCTGAAATTGCAAGTTTACAAACTCAGTTAGCAGAAGCAAATCAACAGTTAGCTGTAATTTTTGAAGAGTACAATAATAGATTAGAAGAAATGGGTGCTCAAGAAGATGAATTAAATAAGGCATTTTACTGTTACGGTTCTGAGAAAGAGTTAAAAGAACAAGGTGTTATATCAAAAGAGGGTGGTTTTATTGGAATTGGAAAAACGGCTAAATTATCTGATGATTTTAATAAAGAATATTTTACTCAAATAGATAAATCAATTAATACTGAAATTGACTTAAATGTTGAAAAAGTTAAGGTAATTACTAATCATCCTTCAGATTCTTACGAGTTAGTAGGAGAGGAAGGGAGTTATGAGAAGATTAAAATTTTAAATGCAGATGCATTTTGGGCTTCATCAAAATATTTGGTTATTGTTGTTGAATAATAAAAAAATATAAGAATAAAAAAGCCGCATTTATTTTGCGGCTTTTTTATTTAAGCTTATTTCTTTGAATAATATACGATACAAGAGTGAGAATAAATATAATACAAACACCAATTATCGTATAATATAACCATACTATTATGTCTCCTTTTACAGGAATAAAATCAGCAAGAATATACTCAGATGTTCTAATCCATAAAAGGGTTAAAATTATAAATATAGAAAAGTGAATTATATTATTGGTTTTATTACTCATAGAATAATTGAATTATTATACTTTAACGCCCATCAAACAGATATCATCAATTTGTTCTAAATCACCTTTCCATTCAATAAATTCTTTGTAAAGCATTTGTTTTTGTTCTTCTAATGGGAGAGAGCTTATTGAAAGTAATTTATCTTTTAATGGTTTGTATTTATATTTTTTACCCTTTTCACCTCCAAATTGGTCAGGAAAACCATCTGTTAAAAGATAGATAATATCACCTTTTTGTAAGTTTAGGGTATGATTTGTAAAGGGTTGGTTTTTCATAAATTTCCCAATAGGTTGTTTGTCTCCCTTGGTTTCAATTAATTCATTATTTCTAATTATCCATAGCGGATTATTTGCACCTGCATATTGCAACTTCCAACTTCCAGCTTCTTCTTTCAAATTACAAAGAGCGATATCCATTCCATCCTTAATATTCGCCTCACTTTTCTCAAAGGTCTCAATTACAAATTCTCTTGTTTTGTTTAAAATATCCGCAGGGTTAGTTAATTGAAACTCTCTAACAGATCTATTTAATGCGCTATTACAAACAACACTTACCATAGCCCCAGGAACACCATGTCCAGTACAATCAGCAGCAGCAAAGAAAACACCATTTTTATTCTTTTCCATCCAATAAAAATCACCAGCAACGATATCTTTAGGGAGATATAAAATAAAGCTTTCAGGTAAGGTTTCTTTAATTAATTTTTTAGTAGGCAGAATAGCAGTTTGAATTCTTTTAGCGTATTGAATACTATCTGTAATGTCTCTATTCTTCATTTCAATTTGTTGCTTCTGAGTTTATAAGGTTTCATTTACTTTTTTCTTAGTGATGTTACCTTTAACAGAAATAACAACTATTACAATTAATAATAATAAACTAATTGATCCAGCAACAATTATGAGTTGTTTTTGAGAAGCCTCATATTTTGCTTGTTCTTGTTGTTTTAATATCTCAGCTTCTTTTTCTTTAGTTTCGTAAAGAGCATTCATTTCGGCAACTGAGCTTGCATTCTCTTTATTAAAAATTTCATCTCTTAATTCATTTGCCATTTTAAGGTTGTGATTGGCTTGTGTTAAATCTCCTTTTTGTTCATAAGCTTTAGCCATTGCCTCGTGTATATCAATCATTTCTGGACTGGCATCTAAGTCAGAATAAATTTTTAATCCTTGATTTAAAAAACTTAGAGCTTCATTATGTTTTGCCTGATCAGTAAGTAACGAACCTAAACTGCTATAAATATTTGCTTGTTGCCATTTATCTTCAATTTTTTCAGCTTGCTGAAGAGACTTGAAGTATGAGCTATATGCTTCGTCATATTCTTTAAGTACAGCATGAACTTCACCAACATTTCCATTAATCAAAGACATACCTCCTAAATCTTTTAATTCTACATATATATCTAAAGCTTTTGAATAAAAAGTTAGGGCTGTGTCGTTATTGCCCATATCTGAAAAAGAATTTCCTAAATTATTATAACAAGAAGCTATATCTATCTTTATATTATGATTTAGGTAATAGTTAAGCGCTTTTTGTGTAAAATTAATAGACTCTTGATAGTTGCTTAAATAATAATGGATAATGCCAATATTATTATAACAAGTACTCATACTGTTAGAATCGTTAAGGTTTTCATATATAGAAAGTAGCTCATAATTTTGTTGTTGAGCTATCGCATATCTTCCCATATAATCATTTGCATAGCATTTGTGCATTAAAGCAGTTATTCTAC
>CBDUPT010000300.1:0-3688 GCA_965369165.1 uncultured Flavobacteriales bacterium
GGGATTACAACCACTGTTTCTTTAGTTATTGCATTTACAATGCTTGTTTTAATGATAGGTAATAATGATGTGAGTAGTTTAGGGATGACAATCATTATAGGTTTAATAGCCTCTTTGTTAGGTTTTTTATATTTTAATTGGAGTCCAGCAAAAATGTATATGGGAGATACAGGAAGCCAGTATTTAGGAGTGTTGTTGGCAGCACTAAGTATAAACTATTTATGGAATCCTATTACTACTGATGAGTTTGCTATTTCTCGACAAATATTGATACCCTTAATATCATTTATTATTCCAATAGTAGATACTACAACTGTTACCATCAAAAGACTCCGAAAAGGAAGCTCCCCTTTTGTTGGGGGTAGAGATCACACTACCCACCATTTATCATACTTAGGTTTAACCGAAAAACAAGTCGGTTCTGTAATTGCTTTAATCTCGATAGTATCATCAGCGATAGTAATATATGTAATTAATAGTATTACAAAATGGAGTCATTTATATACAATAATTTTTATAGCCTATTTTGTTGTTATTTTTGGAATTCTATTTGTTATTGCTAATAAAAATATACCCGAAGACGAAGAATGATAGATGAAACAGAAGAATTTATTGAAGTAGAAGGTTCAAGAGTTCATAATCTTAAAAATATTTCAGTTAAAATACCTCGAAATAAGCTGGTTGTTATGACTGGGGTGAGTGGTAGTGGAAAATCTTCATTAGCTTTTGATACTATTTATGCGGAAGGACAGCGTAGGTATTTAGAAACATTTTCAGCTTATGCTCGTCAGTTTTTAGGTAATATGGAGCGACCCGATGTAGATAAAATTTCAGGGTTAAGTCCTGTTATTGCTATTGAACAAAAAACGATTAGCAAAAATCCTCGTTCTACAGTTGGTACAATTACTGAGGTTTACGATTTTTTCAGGTTGCTTTTCGCAAGAGCGTCAGATGCGTATTCTTATAATACGGGTGAAAAAATGGTGAAATATACACCAGAACAAATTACCGATTTAATTATAAAACAGTACGAAGGTAAAAAGCTGATGATTTTAGCTCCGATAGTTCGAGGTAGAAAAGGACATTACCAAGATTTGTTCAATCAGATATTAAAAAAAGGATTTTTAAAGGTTAGGATAAATGACGAGATAGTAAATATTACTACAGGAATGCGTTTAGATAGATATAAAACGCATAATATAGAAATTGTAATAGACCAAATAAAAGTTAAAGAAGAAGATAAAAAAAGAATTAACGATTCTGTTAATTTGGCAATGAAACATGGTAAAGGCTCCTTAATGGTCTTTGATGTGGAAGCTGACACTTTCTCTTTAATGAGTAAAAATTTAATGTGTCCAACTACAGGAATATCTTATGATGAACCTGCTCCTAATATATTTTCATTCAATTCTCCTTATGGAGCTTGTAATAAATGTAATGGAATAGGAGTTGTTTCAGAAATTGATTTAAAAAAAATTATTCCCAATAAAAATTCAACCATAAAAAAAGGAGGAATTGTTCCTTTGGGTGAATATAAAAATAACTATACATTTAGGCAGGTTGAAGCTATTGGACAAAAATTTGGTTTTACACTGAATACTCCAATTAAAGAGATTAGTGAAGAAGCAATTGATTTTTTAATGAATGGTTCTAATGATTCTATAATATTGACTCAAGAGGTTGCAGGAGTTAAATCTGATTATAACATTGAGTTTGAGGGATTAGTAAATATAATTATTCGTCAATTTGAAGAGAATAAAAGTAGGATAGTGAGTAGGTGGGCAACTAGTTTTATGAATAAGATAGAATGCCAATCTTGTGGAGGAAGTAGATTAAAAAAAGAGTCTTTATACTTTAAAATTGATGATAAATCAATAGCTGATATAGCTAAAATGGATTTAGAATCTTTGCATCAGTGGAGTGCGACTTTAGAGTCAAAGCTATCAAACAATCAAAAAATAATTGCCAAGGAAGTCTTAAAAGAAATTAAAACGAGATTAAAATTTTTGTTAGATGTTGGATTAACTTATTTATCATTAAATAGAAGCTCTAGAACACTCTCTGGAGGAGAGGCTCAACGAATAAGATTGGCAACACAAATAGGTTCTCAATTAGTAAATGTGCTTTATATTTTAGATGAACCTAGTATTGGCTTGCATCAAAGAGACAATGATAAATTAATAACATCATTAAAAGAGTTGAGAGATATTGGTAACTCTATTATCGTTGTAGAACATGATAAGGAGATTATGTTGGCATCTGATTATATTATTGATATTGGACCAAAAGCAGGGTTGCATGGGGGGGAAATTGTTTCAGTAGGAAGTCCAAAGGATTTTATAAAAAATGATACAGAAACAGCTAATTTTTTAAATGAAAAAATTGCAATTCAAATCCCAAAAAATAGAAGAGAAGGTAGTGGGGATTGTATAGAGTTGTTTGGAGCAACTGGTAATAATTTAAAGAACGTAAATTTAAATATTCCTTTAGGTAAATTAACTTGTGTTACAGGTGTCTCAGGTAGTGGAAAGTCTACTTTAATTAATGAAACTCTTTATCCTATTCTAAATCAACACATTTATAATGCAGTTAAAAAGCCATTACCATATCAATCAATTGATGGATTAAGGTATATTGATAAAATAATTGATATAGATCAATCTCCAATTGGAAGAACTCCTCGTTCTAACCCTGCTACATATACAGGTGTTTTTACTGACATAAGAACCTTGTTTAGTGGCTTGCCAGAATCTAAAATTAGAGGATACAAACCAGGTAGATTTTCGTTTAATGTAAAAGGAGGTAGGTGCGAAACTTGCCAAGGAGCTGGATTAAAAACTATTGAGATGAATTTTTTACCAGATGTTTATGTGGAATGTACAGAATGTAATGGTAAACGATACAATAGAGAAACATTAGAGGTGAGGTATAAAGGCAAATCGATTAGTGATGTGTTAAATATGACAATTCATCAAGCAGTTGAGTTTTTTGAAAATATCCCTTCAATTATTCAAAAAATAAAAACCATGCAAGATGTTGGTTTAGGATATATCCATTTAGGACAACCTTCAACAACATTGTCTGGAGGAGAAGCACAAAGGGTTAAGTTAGCATCCGAATTATCTAAAAAACAGACAGGAAAGACATTTTATATTTTAGATGAGCCATCAACAGGTTTGCATTTTAGTGATATTAAAATATTTTTAGATGTTATAAATAGATTAGTTGAATTAGGTAATACCGTGTTAATAATAGAGCATAATATGGATATTATTAAAGTGGCTGACCATGTTATTGATATTGGTCCTGAGGCAGGTGCTAATGGAGGTGAAATTATAGCTGAAGGAACCCCAGAAGAAATAATTCGTAATAAAGCGAGTTATACAGCTAAGTATTTAGCTCAAGAATTAAAATAGTAGGTCGATAACTTACCTCAATAAACTTAAACTCCCTTTCTCGTTTTTTGTTTCTCCGTCTAAAGTTTGATAACTAATTACGTAAAAGTATGTTCCTTTAGGAGCTAAAGCAGCTGCTGTGGTATATCCATCCCAAATGGTTAGTTGTTGGTAATGGGCAACTAAAAAAGGATGACTAACCATTAATTGCCCCCAGCGATTAAACACCTCTGCTTTAAAACTTTTTATTAAAGCTGCACCAGTTAGTTGTATTACAAAATTATCGTTATCAC
>CBDUPT010000301.1:0-3678 GCA_965369165.1 uncultured Flavobacteriales bacterium
AATCCAGTATATTCTCCTTGTGCACCAGAGTTTGGTTGAAGAGAAACTGCATCAAAACCAGTAATTTCCGATAAATCATTTTCTAGAGTAGTTAACATTTCTTGATATCCTTGAGCTTGATTAATTGGGGCAAATGGATGGATGTTAGTCCATTCATCCCAACCTAAAGGAATTAGTTCAGAAGCTGCATTTAATTTCATAGTACAAGAACCTAATGAAATCATAGAATGTGTGAGTGATAAATCTTTATTCTCTAATCTTTTAATGTAGCGCATCATTTCAGATTCTGAATGATACTTGTTAAATGATTCGTGAGTTAAATAATCAGATGTTCTCAATAAATCATTTGGTAAACCATCAACCGTATTCTCAGATGAGTTATTCCCATTGATTGCTTCAGCAAAAATTGAGGCAATAGCATTAACAGAATCAGTATCTTCGGTTTCCCCTAAGCTAATGGAAATAGTTCCGTTTCCGTAGTAAAAGTTAGTTTCGTTAGCTAAAGCAATTTGATTGATTTTTGTTTTTTGATCACTACTAACTTCATAAGTTAATGTGTCAAAGAAAGAGTTGTTTACTCTTTTATATCCTAAAGCATCTAATTTTCCTGCTAGTATTCCAGTTAATTCATTTGCATTTGAAGCAATATTTTTTATTCCTTGTGGGCCATGGTAAGCTGCATACATTCCTGCCATTACCGCTAATAATACTTGGGCCGTACATATGTTTGATGTTGCTCTATCTCTTTTAATATGTTGCTCACGGGTTTGTAAAGCCATTCTTAAAGCTCTATTCCCTTGAGCATCAACTGTAACTCCAATAATTCTGCCTGGGACAGACCTTTTGTATTCTTCTTTAGTAGCAAAATAAGCTGCGTGTGGTCCACCATATCCTAGCGGGACACCAAAACGTTGTGTAGAGCCTACAACAACATCTGCTCCCCATTCTCCTGGAGGAGTTAAAAGTGCTAAACTTAATAAATCTGCTGCTACAACAACTAAACTTCCGTTTGCATGGGCTTTTTCTGTAAAAGCTTTATAATTATTTATTTGCCCTGTTACATCAGGGTATTGAATAAGCGCTCCAAAAACCATTTCGCTAAATTCAAACGAATCATAGTCTCCAATAATTAATTCAATTCCTAATGCGGTAGAACGTGTTTTTAAAACATCAATTGTTTGAGGAAAACATTTGTCTGAAACAAAAAACTGATTTGCTCCAGCTTTTTTTGCATCTCTGCTTCTACTATTAAATGCCAAAATCATTGCTTCGGCAGCAGAAGTTCCCTCATCAAGTAATGATGAGTTTGCTAACTCCATTCCTGTTAAATCCAAAACCATTGTTTGGTAGTTTAACAATGCTTCTAACCTTCCTTGTGAAATCTCAGCTTGATATGGTGTATAAGCAGTATACCACCCTGGGTTTTCTAAAATATTTCTTTTTATTACAGAAGGAGTAATTGTATTATTGTACCCTAAACCGATGTATGATTTAAACACTTTGTTTTTATTCGCTAAACCCTTAATATGGTTAAGGTATTCGTATTCGGTCATCGCTGGAGTTAAATCCAACTCTTTGCTTAACCTAATTTTGTTAGGAATAGTTTCTTCGATTAATTGATTGATTGAAGATACTCCACAATCAGCCAACATACTATTAACGTCTTTGTCTCTAGGACCGATATGACGACTTGAAAATTTATCAGTAACCATGATTATAAGTTTATGTAAAAATAAAAGGGTAGCAAATGTAATAAAAGATGTAGATACAAAATATGATTTTTGTTAACAGCTTTAAGTAGTTTTTCAAGAAATTTAACAAGCTTAAGATTCCGAGAGTAATAAAGAATTGTAGCTTGTTTTCATTTGAGCGATTTGTGTAATCAAATCTCTATTTTTTTCAGCGGCATTTCCAACAATAATTATATCAGCTCCAGCTTTATAAATTTCTTTGGCAGCTTCTGGAGTTCTTATGCCTCCTCCTATAATTAATGGACCTGATAAATTTTCTTTGGTTTTTTTTATCATATTGGTTGAGATGCATTTTTTAGCACCACTTCCACCATCAATGTAGGTTAGTTTTAGTCCTAAGTATTCTCCTGCTAAAGCAGTTGTTGCAGCTATTTCAACATTGCTATGTGGAATAGGATTAGTTTCACTAACGTAAATGGCAGTTGTTTGTGTTCCACAATCAACTAATAAATAACCTGTTGGGATAATTTCTAAATCTAACTTTTGCAATTTTGGGGTTGCAGCAACATGACTTCCAATTAGTAATTCTGGGTTTCTTCCTGAAATTAATGATAGAAACAAAATAGCATCAGCATATTTTGAAATTTGGTCAGGGCTACCAGGGAAAATAATTACAGGTTTGTTTGTGTTTTCTTTTATTAAACGACAAGTCTGATTAAAATCACCTTTAGTAATAATACTTCCACCCACAAAAAAGAAATCAACTTCTTGTTCATTACATAATTGAACTGTCTTTAAAAGTTCAGCAACATTTTGTTTGTCAGGGTCAATTAAAACTCCAAACATTTTTTGTTGTTTGTTGCTTTTAGCTATAATGTTATTGTAAATGGTGTTTTGCATTAATGCGAAGTTAAGATTTTCTTCTATTTGTAAGAACGTAAATCATTTTGTTCTCGATACAATTTTTGATTTTGTCAGTTCGAGTTTGTTGTCATACTGAGTTTATCGAAATATGAAACAATAAGTATCGAGAACAAAAAAATGAAAAATCACTCGAACTGACAATGATTTTTGTAGAGGAACTTTAGTTGGTTGAAAAATGGTTTAGATGCAATTATAGCGGAATTAACTAAGTAGTATAAACCAAAATATAATCTTCAATTTTCTCCCAAACCATATTGAGTTGAGTTTTTAAATTGGGCATATCAATTATTCCTTTAAATGTATTTTTGGTTGGAGAAAAATCTTCAATAAACAAATTCTCTATAAACAACACTTCTTTTTTACCATAATACTTGTAAAGCGCTTCTTTAGCTCCCCAATAAATGGTTAAATATTGTTCGGTAGTAATGTTTTTTAAATCGGTTTCGTTTAAAAATTTGTGTTTAATTCGCTCTACTTTGTTACTAATTTTTTCAATGTCAATTCCACAATTATCATTTTCATTTAAAATGATAGCTACATAATCTCCTGAATGAGAAATAGAAATATTCCAACCATTACTTAAAAAAGGTTTTCTTTTTTCATCATAAATAATAGTTGCATTAGTAAAAAAGCTATTTAAAAGTAAGCGAGTGGCTAGCCATTGTTTAATTCTATTTTCATTTTTTACTTGAGGCAAATCCTTAAGATATATTCCTCTTTCTGTTGCAATTTTTGTGAGTTCTGCTATAGTTTCATCAATGTACCAAATACCCAGTTTAACATTTTTTGTGACGTTTTTAAGTTGATATACAGGCATTACTTGAATTGTATTGGGTTATTCCTTAACCTTGCTATCCTTAAAATTATAAAAATATAACTAATGAGCACAGACGTGGAAAGATTACCTTACAAAGTTAAAGATATATCCCTTGCAGAATGGGGTAGAAAAGAAATAAAAATTGCTGAAGCAGAAATGCCAGGTTTAATGAGCTTAAGAGAAGAGTTTGGAGAATCTAAGCCTTTAGCTGGAGCTAGAATTGCTGGTTGTTTACACATGACAATT
>CBDUPT010000302.1:0-3669 GCA_965369165.1 uncultured Flavobacteriales bacterium
TAAAGAATAAATGGAATTAGAAAAGTTTAGTTACGATAATGGGATCGTTAAAAAGTTTGCTTATGCCACAATTATTTGGGGTATAACAGGAATGTTGGTAGGGTTAATTGCAGCCTTACAATTAGCATTTCCATTATTTTTTAACGAGTATTTAGGATTTAAATATCTTTCTTTTGGGAGAATAAGACCTTTACACACTAATGCTGTAATTTTTGCATTTGTAGGTAACGGTATATTCACTGGGGTTTATTACTCTTTACAACGATTGCTTAAAGCACGTATGTGGAGCGATAAGCTAAGTGCCATCAATTTTTGGGGGTGGCAATTTATTATTTTAAGTGCAGTAATTACTTTGCCTTTGGGAATGACTTCAGGTAAGGAATATGCAGAGCTAGAATGGTGGATAGATATTTTAATAGCTGCAATGTGGGTAGTTTTTGGATGGAACATGTTTGCAACTATTTTAAAAAGAAGAGTACGTCATTTATATGTGGCTATTTGGTTTTACATCGGAACTTTTGTAACTGTAGCTATGTTGCACATTTTTAATTCATTTGAATTACCAGTTTCATTCTTTAAAAGTTACTCATGGTATGCGGGTGTGCAAGATGCTTTAGTACAATGGTGGTACGGTCATAATGCAGTAGCTTTTTTCTTAACTACTCCTTATTTAGGGTTGATGTACTACTTTGTTCCTAAAGCAGCTAATCGTCCAGTTTATTCTTATCGATTATCAATTATTCACTTTTGGGCATTAATATTCTTATACATTTGGGCAGGGCCTCACCATTTACTATATACTGCTTTGCCTGATTGGGCACAGTCATTAGGTGTTGCCTTTTCTGTAATGTTATTATTGCCATCTTGGGGTGGTATGTTAAATGGATTATTAACACTTCGTGGAGCTTGGGATAGAGTTAGAGATGATGTGGTGTTAAAATTTATGGTAGTGGCATTAACTTGTTATGGTATGTCTACGTTTGAAGGACCATTATTATCATTAAAATTCTTTAACTCCATTGCTCACTTTACCGATTGGATTGTTGCTCACGTACACGTTGGTGGTTTAGGATGGAACGGTATGTTAACATTCGGTATGTTATACTGGTTATTCCCTGTAATGTTTAAAACAAAACTTTACTCTAAAAAGTTAGCAAACTTCCATTTTTGGATAGCAACACTAGGAATCTTGTTTTATGCCGTACCAATGTATTGGGCAGGTTTTGCTCAAGGTTTAATGTGGCAAGAATTTAAGCCTGACGGTAATTTAGAGTATGAGTTTATTGATACTGTAACTAAGTTACGTCCAATGTATATGTTACGTTCTTTTGGAGGCTTGTTATTTATTTCTGGAGCTTGTGTAATGTTTTATAACTTATTTAAAACAGCTAAGGCAGGTTCGTTTATTACAAATGAACCAGCAGAAGCAGCACCATTATTAAAGGCTCCTAAAACAGTTAAGGGTGAAAATTGGCATAAGGCTTTAGAAAGAAAGCCAGTTAAAATGTTGGTTTGGAGTTTAATTGTAGTGGCCGTTGGTGGTATTATAGAAATTATACCAACAGCTGTAGTAGAATCTAATGTGCCTACTATTGAAAGCGTAAAACCATATACTCCATTAGAGTTAGAGGGTAGAGATTTATATGTAAGAGAGGGGTGTTATAATTGTCACTCTCAAATGGTTAGACCATTAAGATTTGATACGAAGCGTTATGGTGAGTATTCTAAAGCAGGTGAGTTTGTTTACGATCATCCATTCCAATGGGGTTCTAAACGTACTGGGCCAGACTTAGCAAGAGAAGGTGGTAAGAAGAGTAATTATTGGCACTTTAGCCATATGATAATGCCAAAAGAGACTTCTCCAGGTTCTGTAATGCCAGCTTACCCTTGGTTAAGAGATGATAAGTTAGATTATGGAATTATAGATAGAAAAATTAGAGCAATGCAAACTTTGGGAGTTCCTTATGAAGAAGGTTACGACCAACAAGCAGCAGAAGATTTAAGAAAACAAGCTTTAGAAATTGCACGAGATATTTACACATCTAATCCTGACAATAAAGATTTTACGGACGCAGATGTAAAAGAATTAAGTGAAACTGAATTGGTAGCTCTAATAGCTTATTTACAACGATTAGGAACAGATATTTCTAACACTAAAACAGAAGGAGAATAATTATGTTACGATTTATAAAAGGAAACTTAACAACGATAGATGGGATAGAAATATATCCAATTATATCGCTAGTAGTATTTGTAGTGTTTTTTGTGGGATTGTTTTGGTGGGTATTTACTGCAGATAAGAAATACATTAAAGAAATGGAGAACCAACCGTTAAATGACGATAAATAATTGAAGTATGAAATTGATTAAAAATAAAATAATACTGAGCTTATTAATAGCCGTTTTTGTTGCACCCAATTTAAGTGCTAACAACGGACAAGATTTATTTAAACAAAATTGTGCCGCTTGTCATAAAGTTCAAGGAACCCTTGTTGGGCCACCATTAGGAGGTGTGTCTGCAAAATGGGCAGATGCAGGTGAAGCAGCAAACTTAATAGAATGGGTAAAAAACCCAAGAGCATTATTTGAATCAGGAAAATCTGAGTTAGCGAAAGCTGCATGGGATATCTCGCCAATAGAAATGGCCCCTCAAGCAGCATTAAATGATGAGCAAATTTTAGCAATATTTGATTTTATAGATGGTAAAGGAGAGCCAGTTGAAGAGACGAATACAAAAACTGTAGAGGGAAACACACCAGAAATTGTTGATAATCCTTCTAGAAAACCAGGAGAACCTTTATCTGATGAAATTTTCTATACTCCTGAGCAAATTAAAGCAATGCAAAAAGAAAAGAATAGTTTTAATAGAATCCTATTTGTTTTTTTAATTGTGTTAGCTGGTTGTATTGTTGCTGGTATAGTATCTATTTCTAAAACTACACAATCGTTTATAACTTTAATTATAAAAAGAGGAGATAAACCAAACAAAAGCAATAAAAAAGAAAACAACATTGTTAAAGCTATTTTAGCAATAGTGTCATTAACTCCTTTAACAACTTATGCAAGTACTGGAGCTGAAAGTTCTGCTGAATGGTTTGTTGTATCAAATACACATATCCTGATATTATTTGCTTGTAATTTAGTTTTATTGTGGGTGTTTTTTGAGCAAAAAAAGACACTTAAATCGGTTATTGAACAATACGACCCAAGTTTATTGAAGAAACGTAATAAAGCTGGTGAAGAGGTTAAAGAAGAATCAATTACTCAATTGTTAACAGGTGCTGTAGCAATAGAGGATGAGGCATCTATATTAATGGATCATGATTTTGATGGGATTAGAGAGTTGGATAACAATTTGCCACCATGGTGGGTTTGGGGATTTGTTGCTTCTATCATTTTTGCAATATTCTATTTAACACATTACCATGTAACCAAAACAGGAGATTTACAAATTGCCGAATACGATAAATCAGTAGCTGAAGCTCAAGTTGAAATTGATGCATACATGAGTACAATGGCTATGAATGTTGATGAAAGTAATGTGACTATTTTAACAGAAAGTGCAGATGTCAATAATGGTAAAGCTCTTTTTACAACTAATTGTGTTGTATGTCATAAAGATAAAGGAGAAGGATTGATTGGACCAAATTTAACAGATAAGTATTGGTT
>CBDUPT010000303.1:0-3666 GCA_965369165.1 uncultured Flavobacteriales bacterium
AAGATATATATGCAGGTTTAAAGACTGAAAATGAAGGTTATGACATGTTAGACTCATTATCTATTGGCTCAATGGAAGATCCAACTACTAATGGAAACTGGTAAAAACCTACTATAAAATATTTATAAAAAAGGATGTGAGCTTTTCACATCCTTTTTTTATAACTTAGCCTTAGTTAATGTCAGCTCCCAAACAACATATTAGTCTATTTGATAAATCCTTTAACAAGGATAATGCATTGCATTATAAACTTTACATGGAAATAAGTAAAACTAGTTTAAAACAAACCATTTTAGACCTCAACACCAAAACTTTTATTGTTTTTGAAAGCTATGTGTTTGATAATATTTATAACGAACATGCTTTAGCTACAATACTAAAAGAAATACTTGCAACTAACACCATTTACAAATTGAACTTTAAGAACATCAATGTTTCTTATGTTAACAATCGTTCAACTTTAATTCCTAATGCTATTTTCGATCAACAAAAACTAGCCGAATATCACAAATTTAATTTTTCGGTAAACGAAGATGATTATTACATAGCAGACAAGCTTATTAATTTAGCGGCAGCAAACATATATAGCATACCTAATTTTATTAGCACACTTTTTAGCAATTTTACCAATTTAAAATTCAATCACTTTTCTTCTTCACTAATTGAAGCTGCTTTAACAGATGTTAAAACAAGTAAAGCTATTTCTTCTGTGTATGTTAATGTAATGAAAGAATCGTTTCAGATTTCTATTGTAAAAAATCAGAAATTAACACTCTATAATTCTTTTAGTTATAAGAACAATGAAGACTTTATTTATTACTTGCTTTTTGTACTTGATCAGCAAGGTATAAATAACGAAGAAGCTATAATTACTTTAACAGGAAATGTTACTAAGAATGATGAAATTTATAAGACGCTCTATAAATACATCAATACCATCAACTTTGGTAATCGCAATAATAACTTAACCTATAGCTACATTTTAGAAGAAATTCTAACTCATTTTCATCACTCATTATTTAATCAGTTTTTATGCGAATAATTAGTGGAAAGTATAAAGGTAAACGATTAACTGCACCCAAAAATTTGCCTGTTCGCCCAACAACCGATTTTGGTAAAGAATCACTATTTAACATCATTACCAACGATTATGATATTGATCAATTAAGTGTTTTAGATTTATTTAGTGGAACAGGTAATATTTCTTATGAATTTGCATCGCGAGGTGCTAAAGAAATAACTTGTATTGATGGTAGTTTTCATTGTGTGAGCTACATAAAAAAAACAAGTAGAGAATTAGACTTTAAGCAAATTAGTGTATTTAAAAATGATGTTTTTAAATACCTAAAAACATACCCAAAGCAATACGATATAATTTTTGCTGACCCTCCCTATGATTTAAAAAACATTAATGAAATTCCTGAATTAGTTTTTGAAAAAGGTTTATTAAATGAAAATGGAATGTTGATTGTTGAGCACGATAGAAACTGGGATTTTTCTGAATACCCTAACTATACAAAACACCGTAAATGTGGAAATGTAAACTTTAGCATTTTTGAAATTTAATGGAAGGAAATATTTCCTATAAAAACATTTTAATGATTGCCCTACCCATTATAATTAGTGGAGTAGCTCAAAATGTTATTAATGTTACCGACACTATGTTTTTAGGCAGACTTGGTGAGGTTGCCTTAGGTGCTGGAGGAAATGCAGGTATCTTTTATTTTATTTTGGTAATAACTGGTATGGGTTTTACCACTGGAGCTCAAATTATTATTGGGAGAAGAAATGGAGAAAAAAACTATGCTCAAATCGGTAAAATTTTCGACCATTGTATTTACTTTATTATACCTCTTGGTTTTTTATTATTTCTATTTATCAAGTTTGGTTCACCCTACTTATTAAGTGGAATTACCAAATCAGAAAATATTTTAAATGCTTCCGTTGAGTATCTAAACTATAGAGCTTTTGGAATTCTGTTTGCCTTTATCAATTTTACTTTTATAGCATTTTATGTAGGCACAACTAAAACACGAGTTTTAATTTATACTACTATTATTTTAATGGTTGTAAATGTATTTTTAGATTATGCTTTAATCTTCGGAAATTTTGGTTTTCCAGAAATGGGAATAAAAGGTGCTGCATTAGCATCAGTATTGGCAGAAGTTGCAGCATTACTTTATTTTATAAGCTATACTTATATAAAAATTGATTTAAAAAAATATGCACTATTTGGTTTCAAAAAACTTAATGCTGATGTTTTAAAACGCATATTAAATGTTGGCAGCCCAATAATGTTGCAGAACTTTTTATCGTTAAGTTCATGGTTTATATTCTTTATGATAATAGAAAAATTAGGGGAACGTGATTTAGCTATTTCTCACATTATAAGAAGTATTTATATGGTATTAATGATTCCTTTGTTTGGGTTTAGTTCTGCTACCAACACTTTAGTTAGCAATCTCATAGGACAAGGAAATAGCACCCTTGTTTTAACTTTAATAAAACGAGTAATTATTTTAAGTTTAATAAGCACACTAATTATGTTTGGAATTACACAGTTATTTCCAACTCAAATTTTAGGATTTTACACCAATGATTTAGGGTTAATTAGTGCCAGTATATCTACTTTAACAGTTATAAGTTTCACCATGTTCTTTTTTGCTACTGCATTTATATTTTTTAATGGAGTTAGTGGTACAGGTAATACTAAAGTTTCTTTATTAATAGAATTTATAACTATCACTATTTACCTTACAATAACCTATTATATCGCTATTCAACTCAACATGAGTTTGCCTTATGTTTGGTGTACCGAATTTATCTATTTCGGACTGCTTGGTATAATGTCATTTGGTTATTTAAAATGGGGTAACTGGGGTAAGGTTCAAATATGATTTTATAATAAAAAAGCCCACTCTAAGATAGAGTGGGCTTTTTTGTGACCCTGTAGGGATTCGAACCCCAAATCTCCTCGGCCGTAACGAGGTGCATTATCCAGTTGTGCTACAGGGCCATCATTTCTGCAAATATAAAATTAATTGCTAATTAAATCTAAGTAATTAATTAATTTTAAAGCTAATATTTTAGCATATGGATTACAATTCAGTTAACCAGGAGTTTATTCAATTAATCATTTCAATTGTTGGAGAAAAATATGTTCACTATAGTGAAGATGTCTTTAAAAAATATGGACATGATGAAACTGAGGATTTAATATTTTATCCAGAAGTTGTAGCGCTCCCAAAAACACCACAAGAAATTTCTGAAATAATTAAATTATGTAATCAACATAATATTCCTTTAACACCAAGAGGAGCTGGAACTGGGTTAAGTGGAGGAGCCTTACCTATAAATAAAGGTGTGCTTCTCTCTATGGAGAGGTTTAATCAAATATTAGAAATTGATGAACGTAATTTTCAAGCTACTATAGAACCTGGTGTTATAACACAAGTATTTCAAGAAGCTGTTCAAGAAAAAGGGTTGTTTTACCCTCCTGATCCAGCAAGTAAAGGAAGTTGTTTTATTGGTGGGAACTTAGCTGAAAATTCAGGTGGACCAAAAGCTGTAAAATATGGTGTTACAAAAGACTATGTTTTAAACTTAGAAGTTGTATTGCCAAATGGTGAAATTATTTGGACTGGTGCAAATGTTCTAAAAAATTCT
>CBDUPT010000304.1:0-3664 GCA_965369165.1 uncultured Flavobacteriales bacterium
CTTGAGTGTCTATAAAAAAATCAAGGCTTTAAATAAAATTTATATTATGAAAAACTTAATTAAAATTTCTACAGTCTTAATACTTATGGCTGTTTTTAGTATTAATACTAAAGCTCAAATCGGATTTTCTGCTGGATTAGAACTTGGAACCTCTCTTGACAATGGATTTGGTGCTGGATTTGGTGTTACCGCAGGAGTTGAAGCTCCAATGTCTGATAATGGTGGTATTACAGGAAGACTGGGCTATATTATGTTAACCATGGATGATAACTTTGGTCAAAATGGTTCTGCATCAATGATTCCAATTCAAGCTGGATATAAATACTATTTTAGTGATAATACTGAAGGTTTTTATGCTCATGGTCAATTAGGTATGACTTTATTTAAATTTTCTTATGATTATGAATCTTATGACTTTAATCCAGTAACATTTCAAACTACAATTAAAACCGAAACTTATTCTTATAGCAAAATGAAATTAAGTTTTGCTTTTGGTGGTGGTTATTTAATCAATGAAAATATTGATTTAGGAATAAGATACAATATAGTTAGTATGCAAGGTGGTAATCTTGACTATTTAGGGATAAGAGCAGCATATAATTTCTAAAAGAAGTTATCTTTTCGAAAAAAACACCTCCCCTATGAAAAATTTATTAAAATTTGCCTTTGTATTTATAATACTATTCTCTTTTAGTGTTCATTCAAATGCGCAGCTCTTTGTAGGTGGAGGTCCTACATTTCTTATTCCTGGGGGAGATTCTCAAATAGGTTTAAATCCAAGAATTTCATATATATTTAATGAAAACATGGAAATAACCAGCGGAGCTAATTATTACCTATCAAATGATTACAATTTAAGTGATGTAAATATTGATTTTCATTATATATTTGGAGAAGACGGGACTATAAGATTTTACCCGCTAGGTGGGTTTAATTTAATGCAATACACTGTTAATGAAAACGCAGTTGCAAAATTCCAATTTAATGTTGGTGGCGGAACCAAATTCCCTATAAATATTAACACAGGGCTCTTTGGCGAAGCAAAATACATTATTGGAGACTTCGATGGAATTTCATTAACAGCAGGAATTTTATTTAAGATTGGAGGATAATTCAATAAAATGAAATAAAAAAAAGCCAACTTAATAAGTTGGCTTTTTTTTATTTGGTAATACTAAGTCTATTACTTTTTAATGTAAGGTTTTGCACTAATTTGATTAAATGAATCTCCAATATACATATTCATTGGTACACCTTTTTTGAATTTCTCATTTACTAGCAGTGCATTATAATTAGAAATGTCAAACAAGTAGTTATAGTAAAATGATCGCTTAGAAGGGTTTGCAATGTAATATATTATTGGGATAGCTGCTCCTATTCCCATTGCCACAAAAGACCCTGACAAAGCTCCAAAAGTTGCACCAGATAAATAAGCACCAGACAATGCCCAACCTAAACCTTTCTTTCCTACAAAAAATGAATAGACTCCTGACCAAGAAAAATATTGAGTACCATATTTATCTATTAAATCATCTGTATACATTGAACAGTATGGGTAAATTTTCAAATTTAAATGACTATACCTCTCTTCCATCCAATTATTAAGTAAACTCATATTATTATATTCTTCAGTTGAATTAAAAAATCTATTATCAATCACATTTAAATCAACCTTTTTCCTTTCAGCTATTGTTTGATTAAGTTTAATAAAATTCTCTTCTTTATTATCAGAATATGAATATTTTTCATAAAACTTTCTTCTTGCATGAAAATGCCTATAATCAGGAGAAACCATAACCATTTTATCTAAACCTAATCTCATTTTCTTATTATTATTACTTTCAAACTCTATTTCATCATCATTAACAGCCTTATCAACATAAGCTTTCTCGTAATAAGAAATTAATTCTTTAAATTCTTCGTTTTTAAACAACTCAACAAATGCGTATTCATAAGAAGCACCTTCTTCTTTTTGTTTACTTTTTATTTTATCATATTTAGATAATGAAGATGAGTCTATACTTTTTTCTTCCGATTCATTCGCTAGCTTTTTTTCAAAATCTAACTTTCTAACTCCAGATTCCATCAACATCTCTTTTATAGCATCTGCTGCTATTTTATCAAGAAACTTATCATCTTTTATTTGTTCTTTTAAATCCCATAAATATTTAACAGCTAACACATTCAATTCTTCTTTCTCTATTTTATTAAAAAGATGAAATACTGTTTGAGATTCACCTTGAACATCATCATAGTCAGTAAGAACAGAATGTATTTTTGAGTCATTTTTATACTTAGCAAATGCATATAAACAGTACCCAATATTTATTTTTAAAAATTTATTATCTGGGTACTTTTTTAATAATAGATAACTATTATATATAGACTCTCCGTAGTATCTATTTTTAGCATATAAAAATGAAAGCTCAAATCTTGACAATGCTTGAATCTCTAAAAATTCATTTTTATCATTTACAAACTCAACTCTACCTTCATTCGAAACTCCTTCAATCTCATTATTTACAACAGCTCTTCTTTTATTAATGTTTGGATGATCTTGATATTCATCATTATCATCATCTATAGCTTCTATTTGTGTCACCTCTATATCTTCATTGCTAGCGTATAAATTAAAGTATTCATCATTAAAATAATCTCTATTAAAAGGTACATCATCAATTGGTAAATGAGAATATTGAAGCACATAAAACACTTCATCAATTTCTCTTAAACTATAATTAGATTTTAAATAAATATCTAACCCTTCTTGATCTGCCTGCATTTCTAATTCTTTTGAATACTTACTTTTACTAAGTAACTTATTCCAATCCATTCCTTGATATTTACCAGTAGCTCTATCTATTTTTTCATTTTCAACAAAACCTTCTTTGGCATGTTTTTCTTTATAATGAATTAATTCATGAGATATTATATAAGCCAATTGAGCTTCATTTTCTATTTGAGCTAATAACCCTACTGTAATAAATATTTCTCCTCTATCTGTAGCAAAAGCATTAACTTGAGGTGATTTAACAATGTAAAAACTCAATTCGTTTCTCAATGCTTTATCATTTTTAAGTAATTCATCAGCTACTTTTTCTACATAGCCTGTTAATTTACCCCCATAAATAACCAGACCATTAGAAAGAATTTTATCAATAATGTAATTACTCTCAAGGATAAATTTCTTTGCACTTTGATTATCATATACATTCTTACCCGAAATTTCTTTAGATTGCTCTTTCACTTTTTCAGCAGAACTCATATTAATTCCTGCAGGCACTTCACCTTCTGATATTAAAACTTTAAAGTTAGATACATCCTGAGCTACAAGTGATTGAAATGACAAGAATGATAACACAATTAAACAAAAATTCTTCATCTATAAATTATTTAAGGCTACAATATTACATAAATATATAAGCCTAAACTACCCTCCATAAAAATTGAACTAAAAATTAGTACATTTTGATTTTCTAGAATAGAATCATTTTTTTAAATTACATTTGTAATACAAATGAGTAAACAATCAAGAAACACAAAAAAAAGGATACAACTAGGTAAGTTTAAGCTAGATACATTATTAGAGATTACTAAGGCTATCAACAATAATTTATCTAAAGATGAATTACTTGAGCTAGATGATCAACTCGCGATTTGCGAA
>CBDUPT010000305.1:0-3645 GCA_965369165.1 uncultured Flavobacteriales bacterium
CAGGTAATGGTAGTATTAATGATGTATTTAAAACTATAAAATACGGAACTACTAATGGTATGCCTGAACATGAAAGTAAAATGAATCCAGTTGAATTACAACAAGTTGCCTCTTATGTATTACAATTAGAATATACTGAAGGAAAAGCTCCAGAAGGAGAAGAGGTGAAGTAAAGTGTCCGTTCGAGTAGTTTTAGCTACTTGTTGTTTATACTTCGATAAACTCACATGACAACAAGCTTAAACTGATAAAATAAAAAATTGTTACGAGAACAACACTTTACTATTTAATAATATTGATAATGTCAGAAGATAAAGAAGAGTTTAGAAATAAAATCTCTACAATAAGCGAAAAGGGTAAACGTGTTTGGGTTTACCCCAAAAAGCCAAAAGGTCCATTTTTTAATAAACGAAAATGGCTGAGTTATTTATTATTAGTGCTTTTATTCGGAATTCCACACATAAAAGTAAATGGACTACCACTTTTATTACTTAATGTAATTGATCGGAAATTTATCATTTTTGGTAAAATATTTTGGACTCAAGACTTCTTTATTTTTGCTATTGCAATGATAGTTGGAGTGGTTTTTATTACACTTTTCACCATTATTTTTGGACGTTTATTTTGTGGTTGGATATGTCCACAAACCATTTTTATGGAAATGGTTTACCGAAGAATAGAGTATCTTATTGAGGGTGATTACAAACAACAGCAACGATTAAATAAAGCTCCATGGACAGGTAAAAAGATCTTTAAAAAAACGTTAAAACAAATTATATTTTTTGGAATAGCTTTTTTAATAGCTAACACTTTTTTAGCATACATTATTGGGGCTGATGCTTTGTGGGAAATACAAACAGGAAATCCAGCTGAGCATGTTCAAGGCTTAATTTCATTGTTGGTTTTTTCTGCAGTATTTTATGGTGTGTTTGCTTTTATGCGAGAGCAAGTTTGTACTACTATTTGTCCTTATGGAAGATTACAAGGAGTATTGTTGGATAGAAAATCAATAGTGGTAGCTTATGATTATGTTAGAGGTGAGGGGAGAGGAAGGTTTAAAAAGAATGAAGATAGAAAAGAAGTAGGTAAAGGAGATTGTATTGATTGTAACCAATGTGTGGATGTTTGTCCTACTGGTATTGATATTAGAAACGGAACTCAATTAGAGTGTGTAAACTGTACAGCCTGTATTGATGCTTGTAATACCATGATGGATGGAGTAGGATTAGAGAAAGGGTTAATTCGTTTTGATTCTGAAGAAGGAATTAAAAACTCTGTGCCGTTTAGCTGGACGAAAAGAACAGTGTTTTACTCAGCAGTATTAACTGCATTAATGGTGTTTTTAGCAGTGTTAATTATTACACAAAAAGATTTCGAAACAACTATAACAAGAGCTAAAGGTACAGTTCAAAAAAGTATTGGAAACAACCAAACTATTAATATTTATGATATTGATTTAATTAACAAAACCACAAACGATTATGAAATTACTTTAAAATTAGCTAATGATAATGGAAAAATAGAGTTGGTTAAAAACCATATCGATTTAAAAGAACAAAGTGAAGCAAGAGGTAAATTTGTGGTAACAATGGATAAAGACAAAATTAAACACGGTAAAAATAGTATAGATATTGAGGTATATGGTAATGGTAAATTAATAGAAACCAAAACCACCATTTTTATGGGACCTTTACTTTAAAATATAGATTTAGTCTTTTGTCGTCCTGAGCCTGTCGAAGGGTAAACAAAAGGACTGTTAAAGGATAGAATAATAAAAACTAAAATTATGAACTGGGGATATCGAATAGTAGTAGCATTTGTATTGTTTATGGCATTTATCATTTCTATGGTGGTATATGTATCTTCTAAAGGAGCTGATTTAGTTGCCGAAGATTATTACATGCAAGAAGTAAACTATCAAGATATTATTAATGCTAAAAAGAACAGTATTGATTTAAACCAGGAAGTTAAAATACAACAAGATGCTCAAAAGGTAGTGGTGTTTTTTCCTAAAGATATAGCACAAAATATTGAAGGGACTATTCATTTTTACCACCCACAGCATACCGATAAAGATGTTGTTAAACCTATAACTTTAAATGAAGGTAGAAATCAAAGTATTAATAAAAAGGGGTTAACTAAAGGGAATTATTTAGTTAAATTATTGTGGAAAGAAGGAGATAAAAGTTACTACATTGAAAAAACGTGTTTTGTGAGTTAAAAATAAAATAAAATACTATTCCTTTTGTCACACTGAGCCTGTCGAAGTGTAAAAGGGTAGATAAATTGAAGTTAAACAACTAAAATACTGTCAGTTCGAGTGGTTTTTGATTTTGGTTCTCGATACATCACGCTTTTGCGTGACACTCGAACTGACAAAATTAAAAATTGTATCGAGAACAAAGTATTTTAATGAATAGAATAAAATGCAAATTCTACTAATAAGTGCCATATCATTAGGATTAGCCAGCAGTTTTCATTGTTTGGGAATGTGTGGGCCAATTGCTTTAATATTGCCAGTAGGCAAAAGAAGTAAAGCCGGGAAAATATTGGGCTTGTTAGCCTATAATTTTGGAAGAATAACTACTTACTCATTTTTAGGTTTATTAATCGGTTTTTTTGGCGAAGGCTTGCGTTTTGCAGGGGTTTCTCAAACCATAAGTATAGTGCTAGGAGTTAGTCTGTTATTGTATGTGTTGTTGGCTAAAAAGTTTATGAAATTGAATTTTTACCACCGTTACTTTTTAAAGTTTAACAATGGTGTGAAAGCCAAGCTATCAGGTTTATTAAAAAAACAATCTAATACAGCTTTATATTTTACTGGTTTACTAAACGGCTTAATTCCTTGTGGAGTAGTTTTTATTGCCATGCAAGCAGCTTTATTGCAAAGTAGCTTAGCAAACAGTATGCTATTTATGTTTGTGTTTGGGTTAGGAACTATCCCAATGATGTTTGGAATCTCTTACCTATCTAACAGCTTTAGTAAAATGGCTAAAATAAAAATCAATAAAGTAATGCCGGTGTTAACTATTGTTGTGGCTTTATTGTTAATCGTAAGAGGTTTAAATTTAGATATACCTTATATCAGTCCAAGTTATGACAAACAACAAAACGAAATGAGTTGTTGCCATAAACCATAGAATACTTTTTTATTAGTTAACTGAAGCCCTATCAAAACCTACAGTTTCTCTATAAAGTTGAGGAGATATATCTGCATTTTTTTTAAAAAACCTGCTAAAATAATACTCATCATTATAGCCTAACTCGAAAGCAATTTCTTTAATTGTTTTATTGGTTAAGTATAATTCTCTTTTAGCTTCTATAATAATACGTTCAGAGATTAAATCGGTTAAGGTTTTATTAAAATGAACTTTGGTTAGTTTAGTTAATGCTTTTGGTGTAATTGATAACATATCGGCATATTCGCTAGCTGAATGTTTCGTTTTGTAATGTATTTCTATATAATTTTTTAAATTTTGTAAAATGAAAGGTTCTTTATTGTTAGTTATTGCTTTTTGTGCATCGCTTTGTTGTTCTGTTTTTAATCTTGAGGCAGTAATTAAAAATATTTTTAAGTATGAAATTAATAATTCATATTGCGCTAAGTCCGATTTTTCCATTTCGTTTTTAAATTGCTCAATTATT
>CBDUPT010000306.1:0-3613 GCA_965369165.1 uncultured Flavobacteriales bacterium
AATCCATCGGGTTGTTGCTCCATAAATTTAGCATGGAAATTTGCTAACCATTTTAGACAAAGCTTTGTTTCATCTATTGTTAAGTGAGACTTTCTTACTGAATATCCAAGCGTATCCAAATCCTCTAAAACAATTAGTCGCTCTCCTTCTTCAGTTTTTTCTCCATAACATTTTGGGAAACGATAATTATCATTACATAAATCACTATAGTTTTTATACCAATTAGCTTCTACTTGATAAGATTTTACTTTACGTTGATGCGAAAAACTTGTATTCCAACCTTTAGGATGATTAGTTTTAGTTGGTAAAACAATATGCTTGGCAATTACCGATTTTAGCAAACCACCTTCTAAACCAACTCTTACAATTTTACCGTAACCACTCCAAAGCGACTGTATTTGGTCAATCTCATACGCTTTATCCGATTTTGTGAGTTTTGCTATTTCGGTTAAATAATTTTCCATTAAAAGTTAGTTAAACTTCTTTCAAAGCCTTCTAAATTATACCATTCTTGAGCTTTCGCCCCTTTTAAAATGGTTGATATTCTAAGTGTAAAATCAGCCATAATGCCATGCTCATTAATAAAGCTAACCGCATCTTCAAAACTTCGTAAGATACTTTTATAAAAAGCTTCTTGTTTAAGCTGTTTATCTTCATTATACTGCAAAGCAACCTCAATATTAAAAAGCATTACATCTGCAATAATAAAAGGTTCCACTCCAAGCTGAATAAAATGTTTAATGATTTTTTGAGCTACAGATCTTCTTGCTTTTGGCTTTCTTCCATTTACAGGGAAATACTCCTTTCCTATTTTAAACTTAGCTTCATCCAAAAGCTTTTCTTCATTTGGCTTAAAAACAAAGTTATAATAGGTCTTAACAGGCTTAAAACGAGTATATAAATCTAATACCTGTTCTTCTAATTGTTCTTTTGTAAGCTCTTGCAAATATATTTTTAAATCGCGCTTACTCACCCTTAACTGTTTTAATGTAGAGCTGCTGTACTTTCTCTTTTGCCCAAGGTGTTCTTCTTAAAAATTTAAGACTAGAATTAATTGAAGGGTCAAAATTAAAACAACGTATATTGATAAGCTCTCCCAATTCATTCCAACCATAATGTCGAACCAAATAGTTTAACATATCAATCAGTTTAACACCATGTATCGGGTTGTTCGGTTGATTTTCTATGTTGTCATTTTTTTTCAAACGTTATTATTTCTTTCTTCTGTTAGCATTCTTATCTCCCCTAGTTTTGGGTTTTTTATACTTTTTAGCCAACTCTCTGCGATATTTACCGCCTTGATTAACCTTTTTATTCTTCTCTTTTTTCTCATGAAAACCTCCTGAACCTTGAATGGTTTTCATATTTCTATTGTGATTTTTAGTGTCTCTAGGTCTTTCTTCAGGAGTTAATTGGTCAGATATTTCAACTGTATCTGGAAATTTATTAGTTGGAATTTCGTAGTTCATTAATGCTTCAATAGCGATTTTATCTTCGGCTTCTTTTTCAGTGTAAAAAAGTATTGTTTTACCTTTTTCTTCTGCCCTTCCTGTCCTCCCTATTCGGTGCATATAGTTTTCAGGGTAAATAGGCACATCAAAATTAATTACGTGACTTATTTTATCTAAATCTAATCCACGAGCCATCACATCTGTAGCTATTAAAATACGACTCTTCCCGCTATCAAAATCTTCAATAGATTTTATTCTATAATTCTGAGATTTGTTGGCATGAATTATACTTAATTGCTTCCCAAATTGCTCTTCTAAGTTTTCAAAAACTCTATCAGCATTTTTTTTACTTGAGACAAAAACTAAGGTTTTAGTAAATTCTTCTTTGTTCTTTAATAAGTGTGCCAACAAGTTTACCTTAGTATAAAAATTCTTTGCTGGGTAGCACTCCTGACTGATATTATTTAAAGGTGTACCACTTACTGCAATAGAAATTTTATGTGGAGCAATAAAAAAATCATCAATTAAAGCATCCACTTCTTCAGTCATAGTTGCTGAAAACATTATATTTTGTCTACGTTCTGGTAATAACTCAAATATGTTATTAATTTGAAATTTAAACCCCAAATCTAACATCACATCAACTTCATCTATCACTAACTTTTTTATGGCTTTTAATTGTAAAGCTCTACATAAAGCTAAATCATATAGCCTCCCAGGAGTAGCAACAACAATATCAGCGCCTTGCATTACTGCTTGTTTTTGAGTGTTGATATTTGCTCCACCATAAACTCCAACAACTCTTACTGTTTGGTATTTGGCAAACTCATCAATTCGTTCTACTAATTGTAAAACCAATTCTCGTGTTGGAACTAAAATCAATATTCTAGGATTGGTTTGTTTAGAAAATTTTAACTCTTCTAACAATGGCAACATAAAAGCCAATGTTTTACCTGTACCTGTTTGCGATATTCCCACAACATCTTTCCCTCCCAAAATAACATTAAAAGCTTCTGATTGTATAGGAGTAGGTTTTTCAAAACCTAAATCATCTATAGCATTAGCTAAGTGCTTGTTAAGTCTAAAATCTTTAAAACTATCCATTAAAAATTAATTTTTACAAAGGTAAGATTATAATAAACAAAAAAGCTACCAGCCTAGGGCAGATAGCTTTTCATTATTTGATATTAATGTATTTATGCTAATTTAACTCTCACAGCATTTAACCCTTTCATTCCTTTCTCTAATTCAAAAGCAACTTTATCTCCTTCTCCTATTTCATCTATACAGCCACTAATATGATAGAAATACTTTTCGTTATTTCCACTATCTATAATAAAACCGAAGCCTTTAGAACTGTCAAAATAATCTACCTTACCTTGTCTAAATGGAGACTCTTCTTCTGCAGCCTCTTTCTTAGGAATACCTATTTCAATATTTTCAGCTTTAATTACTTTTTTCTTTTTATTCGGATCTGGCGGAGTATCAGTAATCATTCCATTTTCATCAACATAAGCCATCATACTATCTAAATCACCACCAGTAGAATTTGCTTTACGCTCTTCTTTTTTAAGTAATTTATCTTGTCTTTTTTTCAATCTTTTTTTCTCTTTCTCCTTCTTGTTAAAGCTCTGTTGTGATTTTGCCATTAGTATCTAAAGTGGTTTAGTGTTCTTTTGATGTTTATCATCAAATATTTTGCAAATATAAGCCTTATAAAGTATTTTTTATTATAAATATTAATACATTCACAACATGACGGTTAAAATTTATCATCAAACCATAGAAACAGTTCTTGGACAAATCTTTTTAGCAGCTTCTGAAAAAGGGCTTTGTATGCTAGAATTTGATAATAAAGATAGGATCTCACAACATTTTCAAACAATCCAAAAACATATTGAAATAGAAAAAATTGAACAAGCCAACACTATAATTAATTCCACACATTTACAGCTTACAGCATTTCTAAACAAAGAACTATTTGATTTTGACCTGCCACTAGATATTTATGGGACTGTTTTTCAGAGAAAAGTATGGGCTGAACTCCTTACCATACCTTATGGTGTTACCAAAAGCTATAAAGAACAAGCAATAGCTATTGGAGATTTAAAAGCTATAAGAGCTGTAGCTACAGCAAATGGTCAAAACATGATTTCTATTAT
>CBDUPT010000307.1:0-3609 GCA_965369165.1 uncultured Flavobacteriales bacterium
TCAAAGCAAATGACGCATTCAAATGCTTCAAAGTCTTCCCAGTCATCTGCAGGATTTTCTCTATAAAGCAATATCAAGCTATCACCATTTAAAGGAACTAGATCTTGATCTAAAAACCCTGAGCCGCTTCTTCCATCAAAATTTAATCGAACTTCAGCACTAAAATTGTTGGATAAAATACCATCAAAACTCCAATATCTTTTGCTAGAAATTCTGTAATTATTTGGATTGTTTTTTATACTATCTGGTGCAACCCAATGGTGTTGAACAATTAGTAAAGCCGAATCATTAACATTGTTAACTGTAATGTTTGCTACTAATGACAATGCATTATTGCTGAAGGTTGAAGCATTTTTAATAACAAGTCTGTCGTCTGTTCTAGCTTGGTTTAATCTGTTATCTTCATTTAAAACATAAACAGTAGGGTTAAAAGGAATGTTGTTAACGGTTACAGTTGAATATTGACCAGAAACAACAATAGTGTCTTTAAACTTATTCCAATTATTGTCATAAAATGTAATCTCTAAAGGTGTGTTAGTGTGAAAAATTGAAGCTCCTCTTAATTTTTGTTGAATATAAACATCTGCATCAAAGTTCGGTCCATTTGGAGTTGTCTTTAAAGAATCGATATCAAAGTGAGAAAAGCCAGGAGCAAATACCCAATCATTAAAAAAGTTGGTCATATCTATTCCTGTTGAGCTAGTTAGTTCATCTCTAAACTGTGCTGAATTAATATTTTTAAATTGAAAATTATTGATGATGCTTTGTAGTCCTACAAAAAATAAAGAATCTCCTAAGTAAGCTCTCATGTTATGAGCTACAGATGCTCCTTTTTTGTAAACATGATCACCATAAGTGTATTCATGAGGGATTCCAGAAATTGCTCTAAAACCCATTTCATCAAGATGAGCAAACTGAACCACTGATTTATGATTAGTCTTAATTTCACTTAATGAAGTTTGGTAATCATATATTTTTTCTAGAAATAAATGTTCAGAATAAACAGCCATTCCTTCATTTATCCACATATCCTCAGCTGTTTCACAAGTAACTAAATCTCCCCACCAATGATGAGAAAATTCGTGGGCCATTAATGTTTCGTTTGCTAAGCTTCCATTAGCAGCATTTCTAGGGTACGCTACATTGGTTGCATGCTCCATCGCTCCAGCAGAAAAAGGAACTAATGAGAACCCTACTTTACTCCATTCGTAAGGTCCGTAAGATTGCTCATAAGCATCAAAAGCACCATTTAAGTTAAGAAACGAATTTTTCATATTGGTAGTATCGGCAGCTAAACCAACAAGCTCCACAGGAACAGTTCTGTTTACCCCGATAAAATTTTGATGTACTGTTTCGTAATTTGCTACTGCTACACATGCAAGATAGGTAGGTATCTCCTCATCCATTACCCATTTTCTAGTAATTGTATCACCAGTTATAATGGCTTCACTAGCTAATAACCCGTTACAATGTGCTTTTTTTCCTCCACCAGAAATAATATTAAACTCGTAAGTAGAATGTTCTACAAAATTATCGAAACAAGGAAACCAAACCCTACCATAATTGTGAGGGTTGTCTTGGAATCCAACTCCTAAGTTAAATGCATAGCCTCCACTAAAATAAAACCCTCCCCATCCTGATGGATCTGTTTGTGGGCTTCCATGATAGTAAACAGTTATGTCAACAGTATCAGAAGTATTTAAAGTGGTTAATAAAGGGATTTCAAGTAAAGTATCGTTATGTGTAAATAAAAGGTTGTTATTATTAAAAATAACTGAATCAACAGTTAAAGATTGTAGGTCTAAATCAATTTGAGTTACCCCATTAATTTTGGGTGTAAAGTTCACTACACAATTACCACTTATTTGCTGATTTCCCACATTAGTCATATCTAAATTAATCTGATAATTTAGAATATCTATGGTATCACTTCTGCTGTTTAAGGCTTTATTATTCGGTGGGATTTTTTGAGAATAACCATTATAAATAAAGGCAGAGAATAAAATAAAAACTAAAAGTTTATACATAGTGAGTTTGTTTACAATGCTTAAAATTAATTAAAAGAAAGCTATTTACCGATAATTAAATGAAAATGCCCTAAATATTAAAATTGTATTCCTAAAGTGGTTTATTGTGTCTTTTTATGATTATTTGATGTATATTTGGGTACGCTAAAACTATAATTATCATTGAAAAGCTATGAAGCCATCTACTGAACTTTTTCAGCTTATAAAATCTTTGTCTAAATCAGAGAAAAGATATTTTAAGTTAACATCATCATTACAATCTGGAGAAAAGAACTATATGAAGCTATTTGATGCTATTGAAGCACAAGATAGTTACGATGAGAGTGCAATTAAAGATAAGTTTAAAGGAGAGGTTTTTGTTAAACATTTGCCTTCAGAAAAAAACCATTTGTATAGTCTTATTCTTAAAAGTCTAAGGGGGTTTTATGCCGATAAATCTGCAGCAGCAATTTTGCAAGAGCAATTAAGGAATATTGAATTGCTATTCAATAAGGCTTTATATAAGGAATGCGCTAAACTAATCCGTAAAGCTAAAAAGATGGCTTATGATTATGAGAAGTATTACTTTTTATTGGATTTGATTGATTGGGAAAAAACGATGGTGGAAGAGGAGTATTTAAGAGGGAATTTTAATAAAGATTTAAATAAGTTAGTTGATGAAGAATCTGAATGTGTAGAGAAGTTAAGAAATTTAGCAGAATATCAGATGTTGTACTCTAAGATAAACTATGTGTTTAGAAAAGGAGGTTATGCAAGAAATGAGGAAGAGAAAGTTATTGTAGATGAAATTGCTAATTACCATTTAATAAAAGGCAAAAATACTGCACTTTCTACCAAAGCTGCAACAGCTTGTTATTACATTAAAGGCTTGTGTGCAACTACCGAGCGTAATTTAGATGAATCTTATGTAAACTTTAAAAAAGTGGTAAAAATAATGGAAGATAATCCTATGATTATGAAGGAACTTCCTAAACGATATGTTAAAGCATTAAATAATTTAATGTTTGCCTATATGGATTATAGCAGGTGGGAAGAGTGTTTTGCTATGATTGATAAATTGAAAGGTTTGATTAAAAAGCCAGGCTTTGAAAGTATGGATGTGCAGTTGAAATTGTTTACATCATCTCATAATGCTGAATTGTTGGCATGTATAAATATGGGAGATTTTAAAAAGGCTACTACTAAAGTTATTCCTGAAATATTAAAACAATTAGAGTTTTATGATGGAAAAATTAATAGTGAAGAAAAAATGTTGTTCTATTATAATATTTCATCTGCCAATTTTGGAGCTGAAGATTATAAAGGAGCTTTAAAATACATTAATACAGTATTAAATGATAGTGAATCTGGTTTAAGAGAAGATGTGTATGCCTTTGCCCGATTACTTAATTTAATTATTCATTACGAGTTAGGTAATTATGATTTATTAGATTACACGCTAAAATCAACTAAGCGATTTGTAACGAAGAGCCAGCGTAATTATAAGTTTGAAACGGTTTTTCTAAAAGACTTTAAAAAACTATTGAAGGTTAAAAATGCCTTGAGTAATAAAGATTTGTTTATTGCATTTAAGGCTTCCTTG
>CBDUPT010000308.1:0-3589 GCA_965369165.1 uncultured Flavobacteriales bacterium
ATTCTTTAGCTTCAGCTAATTTTTCATTTTTAGAAGCTAAAACAAATTCGCCTTCTTTAATTCTTTTTTCAGCTAACTGAATTTCTAAATTTTGAAACTCTATTTCTTTAGTAATAGCATCAAACTCTCTGTTATTTCTAACTTTATTTTGTTGCTCTTCGTATTTCTTAATTAAGTTGTTAGCATCGGTAATACTGTTTTTCTTATTAGAAATTTCAGTAGAAAGGTCTTCAATCTCAGAAGTTAACTTATCCAATCTTAAACTTAATCCTTCAACTTCATCTTCTAAATCTTGAACTTCTAAAGGAAGCTCTCCTCTAACCGTACGTATTTTATCAATAGTAGAATCTATTACTTGTAAATCATACAATGCTTTTAATCTTTCTTCTATTGTTGCTTCTTTTTTAGCCATTTTAAAGGTAATTTACTGGGTTTGTATTTTCTTTCGATAAACGAATTGCGAAATTAGGAATTTTTTTATTAAGAATTTCATAAATTAACTCCGTTGTGTATTGCTCACTCTCATAATGACCCACATCTGCAATTATAATTTTATCTTCTGCATCAAAAAATTGATGGTATTTAAAATCTCCTGTGATAAAAACATCTGCTTTATTTTGAATAGCATCGTTTAATAAAAAACTTCCCGAACCACCGCATAACGCTACTGTTTTTACTTTTTTATTTAGCAGTTTAGTATGTCTAACACAAGCTGTAGTTAAATCATTTTTTATTCTCATTAAAAAATCTTTTTCACCTTCCTCTTTGTCTAATTCTCCAATTATTCCACTACCTACTAATTGATGTGAATTCTGTAATGCAACAATATCATAAGCTACTTCTTCATAAGGGTGAGCAGCTATCATACTTTTAATCACTTTACCTATTAAATGGTTAGGCACCACTGTTTCTATTTTTATTTCTTTTTCTTGATGAAATTCTCCTGTGGTTCCTAAATGCGGGTTTGTTCCTGCCAAACCTTTATATGTTCCTAACCCTTCAGAATTATAACTACACTCTGCATAATTACCAATATTGCCTGCTCCAGCATTAAACATTGCTTCTCTAATATCATTTGCATTTTCAGTTGGAGCGTAAGTGATAATCTTACTCAGCAAGTTCTTTTTTGGCTGTAACACTCTACAGTTTTTTAAACCAATTTTTTCAGCCATTTTAAAACTCACCCCATTATTAGCATTATCTAAATTAGTATGAGCAGCATATAAAACAATGTTATTTTTAATGGCTTTAATTACAACTTGTTCGATATAATTTTTACCATTAAACTTTTTCAGACCACTAAACACAATAGGATGATGTGCTACAATCATGTTACAATTTAACGCAATTGCTTCATCCAAAACGGATTCAATACAATCTAAAGCAATCAAAACACCTGTAACCTCATCATTATGATTACCAACTATTAATCCTGAGTTGTCATAACTCTCTTGATAAGTTAGTGGGGCAAATTCTTCTATAATTTGAGTAATATCTTTTACTTTCATAAATCAAAAATAAGGATTGTTTACAAAGTTAAAATTATTGAAACTTCTGTTCCTGAAACTTTCTTATTTTCATCATAAACTTGATAAGGTCCTTTTATTGCACAATCTTTATTGGATATTTTACTGATTAAGTTTATTCGCCCTTTCGTCAACTCCATTCCTTTAGAGTCATGGTATTGATTTTTACCCTCTTTTTGAGCCATACTTACATCAATTCCAATTCCATCATCCAACATTTTAATAATCAATTTATCACCTTCTTTTTTTACATCTACAGTAATATTCCCTTTTTCTTGAGAAGGTAGTATTCCATGCCAAATAGAATTTTCTATAAATGGTTGTAAAAGCATTGAAGGAATTTTAATTGATTGAGGCTCAATAGCAGGATCAACATTTACCTTATAATCAAATTTATCTTGAAAACGCATTTGCTCCAATTTCAAATATAAATTTATACGTTCTATTTCATCATCTAAATAAATTTCAGGTACTAAAGAGCTATCTAAATTCTTACGAACCAATTTTGCAAAACTAGACAGGTATTTATTTGCCGATATTTTATCTTGTCGGTTAATATAATATTGAATTGAATTTAACGAATTAAAAATAAAATGCCTGTTCATACTAGCATTTAAAGCTTGTTGCTCAAGAGTTAGCATTTTGGTTTTATCTTCCAATAATCTTGTAGCTTGTTTTGCTAATTTTCTTTTCTTTCTTCTCAATAAAATTAAAAACCCAATTCCATAAACTGCTATGATACATAATGTAAAAAACCACCATGTTAACCAAAAAGGTGGCTTTATTGTAAACGAAAAAGTTACTGGTGGACTCCAATTACTTAAATCTGTTGTAGAAGAAAGCATAAAAGTAAAATCTCCAGAAGGAATATTGGAGTACGTTACAAAATTAGAAGTAGTTAAAGGCTGCCAATTATCGTCAAACCCATCTAACTTAAAACGGTATTTTACTTTGTCAGGATTGGTATGAAAGATACCAACAAAATCGAATGTTAAGTGGTTTTTATTATAAGGAAGCACCAAGTCTTTTGGCAACTTGCTATTTTCAATTAGTCCTTTAGAAAATTTCTTATAATTATATTTTTCAAAAAATAATCTTACACCTTTTAATTGCACCTTAGGTAAAAAGAATGTTGTGTTAGTTGGCTTTAATTGGTGCTTCATTAAACCATAACTTGTACCAAACCATAAATTATTTTCATTATCAATAAACGATGCATTCTGATTACACTCCAAACTCTTTAATCCATCCAAATTTGAATATCTAATAAAATCGGTTGGCTTAAAATTTCTATCTTTTTTAATATTTAATTTATATAAACCAAAATTTGTTCCTATCCATAAGTTTTCATAGCTATCTAATTGTAGAAAATTAATGTTATTAGATGCATAATTCCCAGGAACAATAACTTTTGAAATCTTATTATCATTTAATATTGCCAACCCACCAGACGTTCCTACCCAGTATTTTCCATTTTTATCTTTTAAAATGTTCATGACACTTGCATCAGGCAAGCCATCTCTCTCTGTAAAAGACTTGAAATTTTGAGTTTGAACATTATATTTAAACAATCCATCTGAGGACCAAAACCATCTATAATTATCATTTTCTATAAATATGCTTCTAATGTTACGAGCTATACCTAAATTTTTAATTTGTTCTGTTTTAATATCTAAAATAGACACTCCTTCTTTTGTTCCTATCCAAATATTACCGTGATTATCTTCTTGTAAAGCATAAACTTTTTTAGCATTCAATCCGCTTTTAGTGTCATAAGTTTTAAAACTTTTACCATTAAAAACTGAAATACCGTTTGATGTTCCAACCCAATAACGTTGATCTTTTGACTCAATGCTACACCAAGCTGTATTATTCCCTAAACCATCCTCTGTAGTAAAAGGTACATAGCCATGACTAGTAAATACTCCTACTCCATCTCCATAAGTAGCTAACCAAATATTAGTATGATGATCTTGCAAAATGGACATTACTACATTACTTCCTATACCATCTTCTTTTGTATAACTTACAAAATCTTCATTTGTAAACTTAATTAATCCGCC
>CBDUPT010000309.1:0-3569 GCA_965369165.1 uncultured Flavobacteriales bacterium
GGTTGATGGAGAAATGTTTTCATGGTATGGATCTCGTTTAACAAAAGCAAAACAGTACTTTGTTGATTTGATAGAAAAAATCGCTTAATTTTCTATCCTTAAACAAAAATTATCAATCGATTATTAAAAATATTAGTCTTAGCTCTATTTGTAGCATTTTCTCATTTTGGGTTTTCTCAAAAAGTAGGCTTGGTATTTAGTGGTGGCGGAGCAAGTGGTGTTTCTCATATAGGGGTTTTAAAGGCATTAGAAGAAAATAATATTCCTATTGATTGTATTGCTGGAACTTCTATGGGAGCATTAATTGGCGGGCTATATGCTGCTGGTTATTCTCCGCAAGAAATTGAAGAATTGTTTTTATCCCAACAATTTAGAGATTGGGCAGAAGGACAAGTAGATAGTAAGTATGAATATTATTTAAGAGAAAAAGATAAAGACCCATCTATGATTACTTTTAAGGTAGAATTAGATACTTTACTAGAAACGACATTACCAACCAACTTAGTTTCTCCAACAGCAGTAGATTATGGTTTAATGAAATATTTAGCACCAGCAACAGCTGTAGCTGAAAATGATTTTGATAAATTATTTATTCCTTATAGATGTGTAGCTTCTGATATTATTTCTAAAAAACCTGTAGTGCTTAAAAAAGGAGATTTAGCAAAAGCAGTTAGAGCATCAATGGCTTATCCATTTTATTTGTCTCCGGTTACGTATGATGATAAGCTTTTATTTGATGGAGGGTTGTATAATAATTTTCCTGCAGATGTTTTATATACAGAGTTTAAACCAAATTTTGTAATAGGGAGTAATGTATCTTCTAATTTTTCACCACCAGATGAAGATAATATAGTGTCTCAAATAAAAGCTATTATTTCTGATAATACAGATTATTCTATTGCTCATGAAAATTCTATTTTAATAGAACCAGAAGCTTCAGATTTTGCATTATTTGATTTTGATAAAAATGCGGAGTTAATAGAAATTGGTTATCAAGCAACGTTAAAACAAATACCTGAAATTCAAAAAAGAATAGAAGATAGAACTTACAAAAGTGAATTGGATAAAAAAAGAGCAGCATATAAAAACAAGCTGCCAGATTTAATTTTTGAAAATGTAAATATAACAGGGTTAAAACCTGGTCAAAGTAAATATATCAGGAATTCAATGCGTATTAAAAATGACTCAATAAGTGCTGAGAAATTAGAAACAGAATACATTAAAATATCATCTGAAGATAAAATAAAATCGATTTATCCAACAGCTACCTACAATGCAGCAACTAAAAAGTTTACACTAAACTTAAAAGCTAAAAAAGAAAAAGATTTGTTTGTGTCATTTGGTGGAGTTTTTTCTTCTAGACCTATTAATGAAGCATATATAGGTCTTCAGTATAATGTGTTAGGTAGAGCAGCTATGTCTATTATGGCTGAAACTTATTTTGGTAAGTTGCACAATTCCATTTCGGGAGGATTTCGCTTAGATTTCCCTTTTAAAATTCCTTTATACTGGAAAACTACTTTTAATAAGGATGGATGGGATTACTTTAAGAGTAGAACTACGTTTTTTGAGGATACAAAACCGTCTTTTCTTATACAGGAAGACCTTTATTTGAAATCAGAGTTAGCCTTTCCAATTGCATACAAAGGAAAAGTTGTAATTGACGGAACGGGAGGGGAGTTAGAAAATAAATATTATCAGACAAAACAGTTTTTATCTACTGATACCACCGATTTAACTCGTTTTAGAAATTTAACTGCAAGTGTTCGGTTTGAACGCAATTCTTTAAATGAAAAGCAGTATGCAACTCAAGGTAGTTTCTTTTCTATAGGTGGAAAATTTATCAGAGGACAAGAGCATAATAAACCAGGATCAACATCTTTAATAAAAGATGAGTTTGATACTATTCTAGATTGGGTTCAATTCAAAGTTACTTATGATAAATATTTTTTGAGGAACAGTAAAGTGAACTTTGGAGTTTTTGGTGAGGGAGTCTATAGTAATCAGCCATTTTTTAATAATTATACTGCTTCTATACTATCTTCTCCAGCTTTTCAGCCTATATCAGAAAGTAAAACTTTATTTCAAGAAAACTTTAGAGCTCATTCTTATTTTGCTTTAGGTGTTAAAAATGTTAATCAGATATTTAAAAATACTCAACTGCGTTTCGAAGGATATTTGTTTCAGCCTTTTAAGCAAATCTTACCAGACAATGTAAACAAGGCCTATTATGGTAAAGAATGGCAGGTTCAACAATTTATTTTTTCTGCAGCTCTAGTTTATAAAACTCCATTAGGTCCAATAGCAATTAATGCTAATTTCTATGATAAGTTTGATGAGCCATGGAGTGTGTTGTTCCATTTCGGTTATTTAATATATAATAAGAAGAGTTTGGAGCAGTAATTAAAATGTTATCAATTCTAAATTTTCTCCATCAAAAACAGCGTAAGTGTTATGCTTAATCCATTCTCCTAAATTGAAATAAGTAGTTTTTTCGTTTATTTTTATTTCTAAGGGTAAGTGCCTGTGCCCAAAAATAAAGTAATCTATAGAGCTATCTTTTTTAGTGTAGTCTTTACAATAAATAATTAATTGTTCTTTTTCTTCTCCATGAAAAACTTCATCATAACTCAAATTAGTTCTTCTACTTTTTCTACTCCAAGCATTAGCAATGCCAATACCTAAATTAGGATGTATTCTTGCAAAAGCCCACTGACAAAGTTTACTTGTAAAAACAGATTTCAACATTTTATACTTGGTATCTCCAGGACCTAAACCATCCCCATGACCAATGTAAAACTTTTTACTGCCATATTCTTTAATAATTGGGTTTCTGTATAATGTGCAGCCTAATTCTTTTGGGATATAATCGAAAATCCACATGTCATGATTTCCAGTGAAAATATGAATTGGAATACCACTATCTGTTAATTCTGCAATTTTTCCTTGAAACCTAACAAAACCTTTTGGAATTGCATTTTTGTATTCAAACCAAAAATCAAATATATCTCCTACTAGATAAATTTCTTTTGCATCATTCTTTATTTGATCAAGCCAAGAAATAATTCTTTTTTCTCTAATCAAACTTTCTTTTTCATTAGGGGCACCTAAATGAAAATCTGAAGCAAAATATATTTTATTTCTAGTTTGGTTCATTATTACATTTCAAAATTACGAGCAAACTTAAACGGGTTTAATGTGTTTAAATTGAGTGTAAATCTAATCTTTTCTCAGTAATTCAATTGATTTAAGTCGCTAGACATAACTACGGGAAAATATATTTCAAATATTTTAGGCACAATATTAAGTGATAAACCAATGTTGTATGCGGGATCTGATACAGCATCAATTTCATTATTGTTGAAATCTCGATCTTTAAATCCTATTAACCCAAAATCGCCATAAATACTAATGGTTTTTGTAAATAAATTACTTTTTACATTTATCGCGGATAACCAAGAATCTCCAGAACGTATTGTTGTTAAATTTTTAAAACCTCCATCTGTTATGGCTGCTTGTTGGTTTAAAAAATGATTTGGTGTGTTTCTTGCGACAAAAATTTGTTCATA
>CBDUPT010000310.1:0-3569 GCA_965369165.1 uncultured Flavobacteriales bacterium
AAATGGAGAATTAAAATGGGAGCATAAAATTGAAGCAGGACAGAGCCGTACAATTAATTTAACATTTACGGTTAAGTACCCTAAAAATAAGCCAGTTAAGGTTAAACGAGAAGTTTATCGTTCAGTAAGGTTTTTATAAAATAAACATTATTCACATTTAGGTGTTTAAGAAATAAAGTCCGCATTGTTAGTAGCAATTGCGGACTTTTTACCTTTATGTAACTTTTTGGTATTAAATTGGTAGTATTGATTAGGCTTTTGTTTTAATAATACTACCTTAGCTTTAGTAATAGATATCTTTCAATGATAAAAAACGTTGTTATAACAATCATTTTTTTTAGTTCGGTGCTATGCTCTTATGCACAGGATATTGGCGCAGCAGACAAGCATTTAAAAGAAGGAGATTACAATACAGCAATAGCTATTTATAATCATGCATACTCATCTGATAGTTTAAACAAAGAACTTAATTTTAAAATGGGGGTTTGTAATTTTTATTTAAAAGATTACGACAAGGCAGAGGCTCACTTATTAAAATCTAGCAGTGCAGTTAGTTTAGAGTTATTTAGGTATAAAGCAGCCATTGCATTTGTAAAAATGAAATTTAAAAAAGCCATTAATTTTTATAACGCTTATAAGCTTATTGCTGGTAAAAAAGAGTTGACTAATGAGCAGATTACTAGAGAAGTAGAAAAAGTAAAATATGCTCAAATAGCAATAGGGAATAAACGAGATGTTTTGGTGCAAAATTTTAAAGTAAGTACAGCTAAAACCGAAGCTACACCTCAAATAATTGCCGATGAATCAATGTTGTATTATGCAGTTGATGGACAAATCTACAGCATTGCTAAAGCACAAAATTCGTTTGATACTCCCAAACTTTTAAATAAAGGAATTAATGCTTCTAAAAATGAAAAAATTGGCGGAGTTTCTTCTGATGGACAAACCATGTATTTAATACGTAATGGAGATATTTATGAAGCTAAAATGGGATTAGATGATTGGGAAGAGCCTGTAAAAATGGGAGACAATGTTAATTCTGACTATAACGAATCGGGAGTAACCATAAGTATAGATAATAAGTTAATGTTTTTTGTAAGTGATAAACCAGGAGGTTATGGAGGTAAAGATTTATACAAAGTATTAAGATTACCTAATGGCAAATGGAGTAGAGCTTTAAATATGGGGCCTATTGTAAATAGTGATGAAGATGAGGAAACACCATTTATACATTCTGATAAAAAAACACTTTACTTTAGCTCTAAAGGACACCAGAATATGGGAGGATTTGATGTTTTTAAAACAAAATTAGAAAGTGGGATGTGGAGTGAACCAGAAAACTTAAAGTACCCTATTAACTCTGTTGATGATGACATGTATTATTCTTTAGTAGCTTCTGGTAAAGTGGCTTACTTATCTAGTTACCGACCAGATAGTAAAGGAAGCACAGATATTTACAAGGTAATTGTAAAAGATGAGTTTGCTCAATTTCATGTGTTAAAGGCAATTATAAACAAGGATAAGCCTATTGCTGCAAAAATTACATTGATAGATAGTGAATCTAAAAAGGTGCATGGTATTTATAAAGCCAATAGTAATACAGGTAAATTTATTATGTTGGTAGATCCAGAAAAAAGCTATAGCATTATTATTGAAGCAGCAGATTTTCAATCTTACACTGCTGATTTAAAATTTGATGTGAATAGCACTGATAGAATTAACTATCAGTTAGAGAAAAAGTAATACGATGTTTATTTTTTTCTTTGAGCTACTTTATTATTACTTAGTATTTCATACTCATCCTGTAAAGATTCAATTAGGTCAGTAGAATTGTTGCAATTATAATAATCGACACCTACATGAAGTGATTTACCTTCCTTAATATTTTTTTCAATTTTCTTTATTATGTCAGGGCAATTTTTAAACGAGTCACCTATAGCCTTCTGGAAATATTTAAGATTATAGTCAATGTGTTCAGCTTTATTTTTTTCTCTAAGAGCCATTGTTCTGGTATTCCATTCAAATGATTTTCTATCTATCACCCATACTTTTAAAGTATTTCCCCAGTTAGTTACTACAAGAATAGAATTTTCATTAAAAGCTAAAACATTACATAAATGGCTAGTTTTCATACTGCTAGATGGGATAGCTATATATGTTCGACCATGAGCATACACCTTTTTAAGTTTTTGCATTTTGATTGGCTTAGATCGAAGTAGTAGACCTTTTACATTTTTTCCCTCAACTATATCTGCATTAAGTATAACACCTACTGTCTCTTTTTCTCCATGAAAAGCAACAGTATCTTTTAACTCTATTTTTTCATTATCAAAGTATATTGCATAGTTTTCACGTTCTTGGCTATAAGATTTTTTAGTGATTACTAAAGAAAGTATTATTATTAAGAGGCTTAATTTTTTCATTATAGTTTCGATTTTAATGTACCTTTACCAAAGGTAGAAAAATTGTAGACTAAATAAAGCTTTATGAAAAAATGTATTATACTTTTTAGTGTTCTTGGTGTTTTTTTATATTCATGTACAAAAAAAATAGAGTGCGATAATGCACAAATTTGCGTAAAAAATTTAAGTACTGATACAGTTTATTATTGTTGGGGGTGCAATACTCCCAATGAGATTTTATTACCAAATAATAAAACATGTATTGATTTAGGTCCTGTGGATGTTAAAAAAGATGAATTTTTAGTATACGCAGAATTTAGAAGTACTAAAGGTAATTTCACAATAGAAAGCACAGAGTGTTATACTGAAAAAGAAATCTATTAATTTTTCGTGAAATAAACCCTACAATTCTTTCGCCCTATTCCAATACACATCCATTTCGGTAAGGCTTAGTTCACTTAACGTTTTGCCTTCCTTTTTTGTTTCGGTTTCCATGTATTGAAAACGTTTTATAAACTTTTTATTGGTTTTTTCTAAAGCATCTTCAGGGTTTAAGTTTAAAAACCTACCATAGTTTATTAAAGAGAATAACACATCTCCAAACTCATCTTCCATTTTATCACTTTTGGCTAAAGCTTCTACTTTAAACTCTTCAATTTCTTCTTCTACTTTTTCCCACACTTGTTCTTTGTTGTCCCAATCAAATCCAATACCTCTGGCTTTATCTTGTATTCTAACCGCTTTTACCAATGCTGGTAAACTATTAGGCACACCTTCTAAAACAGATTTTTTACCTTCTTTTAATTTTAGTTTTTCCCAATTGGCTTTTACTTCTTCTTCATCGGCAACTTCAACGACCTGTCCCGAATTTTCGGGGTCTCCATAAATATGTGGGTGTCTGTGTATTAACTTATCACAAATACCATTTAATACATCTGTTATATCAAAAGTGTTGGTTTCCGATCCAATTTTGGCGTAAAATACCAAGTGCAACATAATATCACCTAACTCTTTTTTTACCTCTTCTAAGTCATTCTCTAAAATTGCATCAGTCAGCTCATAAGTTTCCTCAATGGTTAAATGCCTTAAACTTTGCATGGTTTGTTTTTTATCCCAAGGGCACTTTTCCCTAAGGTCATCCATAATGTTTAATAATCGTTCAAACGC
>CBDUPT010000311.1:0-3565 GCA_965369165.1 uncultured Flavobacteriales bacterium
ATACACCAAAATATCTAAAATTCATTGGACACCAATTAAAATTGCTAAAATAGCTACAGAATGGCTCGCAAAATCTGAGGATACCAAAATTTTAGATATTGGATCTGGTGTAGGTAAATTTTGCATTGTTGGTTCTATGGTTTCTGATGCTCACTTTTTTGGCATTGAAAAAAGGCGTAATCTGGTTAATGAAACCAATCGGTTAAAAAATAAGTTGAAGCTTAAAAAAATCAATATTATTAATGAAAATGTGTTAAACATTAATTTTAAAGATTATGACGCTTTTTATTATTTCAACCCTTTTTGTGAGCAAATTGCTGAGTATGATTTTATTGATGATAAAATCAAAAAATCTAAACTAAAATATGAGTCCTATGAAAATCATGTTTTTAATCAATTAGAAAAATCAAAAATTGGTGCACGATTAGTAACCTACTTTTCCGAGCCCTTTACTCCACCCCCTTCTTTTAGAATAAAAGAGATGATGTTTGATGGTGAATTAGTTTTTTGGGAAAAAGTTAGCGCTTAAAAAATTAACTTTAGTTACCTCCCATTTAGTTCGGGAATTGTTGCTCCAGGCAGAAATTTTATTATTTCGCTAAAATCTAGTTTTAAAAAACCTCCCCTCTTGAGAGGGGGAAATTCCCTCCTAAAAAGAGCTTGTACCGTAATTGATACGGTAAGGGCTAGGGAGGTGTTATTTATATTGCTAGTTTTAATTTTTTTATGTTGTTTTTATACTGAGAAATGTCATCCTGAGTTTATCGAAGGATAATCGAAGTGTTGTCGAAGGGTAGGCAACAAGTATCGAGAACAAAAAATTAAAGAAGCAACACCCTTTTTAATTTTTAACCTGCTGCTCATTTGAGTAGCAGGTTTTTTAAAGGCTTTTTGTATATTTGAAAAAACAATGCAATCCCACATTTTACACATTTGACTTACCCTTACATTACCCTAACTAAAAACCAAAAGAGTAAAAATTTTCCAATACAAAAAACAATAGTAATAATTTGATATAAGTAGCATTTTTCACTACTTTTATCGAAACTTTACTAAAGTGAACGCTAAAGAATACATAAAACACTTATTATCTATTGAAAATTATTCCTTCTCTCTTGAAGAAATTACACAGAAAACGGATGGAAAAGGAACCTCACTAAAGTTTGAATTAGTTAGACTCATTGCAAAAAAAGAAATAGTTAATCTAAGAAAAGGTTTTTACTTAATAATTCCTCCAAGATATAGTAAACAAGCACAAATACCCATTCAACTTTACATTGAAAAACTATTTAAGCACCTCAATCGTAACTATTATTTAGGGTTTTACTCAGCCGCTAAATTTTACGGAGCAAGCCACCAACAGACTCACAGAGATTATTTAATGACTGAAAAGCCAAAGTTAAACGACATTAAGAAAAACACTTTTGACATTCGGTTTTTAACAACTTCAAAATGGCCTAATAAAAACCTTTTGGAAAGAAAATCAGATGCTGGAATTTTTAAAATTTCGAGTCCTGCTTTAACCGCTGTAGATTTAATTCATCACCAAACTAAATTAGGCGGATTAAATAGAATGCTAGCCATTATAGAAGAACTAGCTGAAGAAATAAACCAAAACGACATTGCAGAATTATTAACTTGGTATCCGCATAAAAGCACTTTACAACGTTTTGGCTTTTTGCTCCAAGAAATTGGGGCTGATGAAAATTTAAGCCTACAAATAAAAGAGCACCTTCAACAATCAACGTTTTTCCCTGTATTGCTTAGCCCAAAAACAGGACAAAAACCAGGAGCTGTTGACAATTTTTGGAAAGTAGCCATAAACATTAAACTAGAAAACGATTTATGATTGCTAAACCACACATCGCAAAATGGCAAAACCATGCTCCTTGGAAACAATTTTACCAAGTAGAACAAGACTTGGTAATTAGTCGTGCTTTAATAGAAATTTTTTCAGATGAATTTTTGCGTGAAAATTTAGCTTTTAGAGGAGGAACGGCATTGCACAAATTATACCTAAATCCTGCTCCAAGATATTCGGAAGACATAGATTTAGTTCAAATTAAAGCTGGACCAATTAAGCCCATTATGGAGCGCCTTAAAGATGTAATTAGCTTCTTTGAAGAACCAAGAAAAACACAAGTAAAAGGCCATGGAGCTAAAGCGCTGTATCGTTTTACATCAGAATACGAAGAAATACCATTACGTTTAAAACTTGAAATTAATTGTAAAGAACATTTTAATGTGTTGAATTGGGTAAACTTTCCATTTGAAGTTGAGAGTGAATGGTTTTCTGGAAAATGTAAAATAAAAACCTACAATATCAATGAGCTTTTAGGAACTAAACTGAGAGCGTTATATCAAAGAAGCAAAGGACGAGATTTATTCGATTTAGACTATTCCAGATTAAACATGGAATTGAACATTGATGAAATTATCCACTGCTTTAAAGAGTACACCAGATTTGCAACTGGAAACAAACCGCCTAGTAAAAAAGAATTTCTAATCAATATTGAAGAAAAAGAAATTGACCCTGATTTTACAGGAGATATGGAAGCTTTGCTAAGATCAGAAATAACATACAACCAAAAAGCTGCTTTTAAGTGGCTAAAAAACGAACTGATAGATAAAATATAACAACCAAAGAAGCAACACCCTTTTTAATTTTTAACTTGCTGCTCATTTGAGTAGCAGGTTTTTTAAAGGCTTTTTTGTGTTGTTTTTCGAGATAACAAGAACAGAAATTATTATCTTGCGGAATAAAATTGCAAGAATACTAGAGGTTAATCCAAAAGGTTTATTGAAAGATTAAATGACTAAAGAATTTGACATAGAAGAAAAGTTGATTAAGCAACTAAAGGAGATGAAATACACTCATCGCCCCGAAATTGTTGACAGAAAATCACTAGAACAAAACTTCAGAGCTAAATTTGAAGCACTCAACCGAGTACGTTTATCCGACAGTGAGTTTTTACGATTGCGTGAAGAAATTATTGAGCCTGATGTTTTTGCTGCTTCAAAATTGCTCAGACAAAGACAATATTTTCAACGAGAAGATGGAACACCGCTACATTATACTTTGGTAAATATTAAAGATTGGTGCAAAAACGATTTTGAAGTTATTAGCCAATTAAAAATAAATACAGAAAACAGCAACCAACGCTATGATGTAATTTTATTAATTAATGGCTTGCCTGTTATTCAAATAGAGTTGAAAAAACTAGACATTTCTCCAAGAAAAGCCATGCAGCAAATTGTGGATTACAAAACAGAACCAGGCAATGGTTATGGTAATTCATTAATGTGTTTTATGCAATTGTTTATTGTAAGTAACCGTAGCAATACCTTCTATTTTGCAAACAATAAAAACCAGCATTTTCAATTTAATGCCGATGAGCAATTTTTGCCCATTTACCAATTGGCAGATGAGAGCAACAAAAAAATAACACACTTAGAATCCTTTACCGAGAAATTTTTATCAAAATGCACTTTGGGTGAAATGATTAGTAAATACATGGTTTTGGTGGAGAGTGAGCAAAAAATGTTGGTAATGCGACCTTACCAA
>CBDUPT010000312.1:0-3551 GCA_965369165.1 uncultured Flavobacteriales bacterium
AAACTTGAAGAAATATTTACCCCGTAATTATTAAAGTAATCACCAAAGTAATAAGCAATATCAAAGCCTAATAATGTATAATTAGTAGGGTAAACCCCTTTCTTATTAATATAATTTGTTAAAAATTGATTGTTAAGTGAATCCTGTCCATTGACATACTGCGAAGAACAATAATGCACATTCAATCTCTGAAAATAATCCATATCTATATTTTCAAATTCATCCCATTCCTCCAGGCCTATAATGGTAACTTTATAATTCTTATAATCTCTTTTATTTAATGTTGTAATTAAATAACTAAACAAACTTGTTACTTCTATTTGATTAGTAGTAGGTGCAAAAATCACATTATTTTTTGTTGAGCTAAATTGAGCAACTATATCAGCTAGGTTAGTAGTAACGTCAATTTTTTTAATTGAGGGATATATAGATGTATCTGAATTGTTTAATAATTCCTTATTATAGGCACTTATACACAAATCAACTAATGGATTTTCTTTTGCTTTTTTGTAAGAAATTGCCAATAAATTTTCTGTCTTAAAGCTATCTACTAATAACTTAGCAATAGGGTCAATTATTGCTGTTTTTGACGGAATTGCTTTGAAAACAAATGGATTGCCTAACAACACCTTATTACTCTGTTTAACTGGAGTAACTAAAGGTATTTTATTCTCTTTACAAAAGTTAGCAACCAACTCAAAATTATCATAATATAATGGACCAACAATTAAGTTTAAATCTTTAAAAATTGGTTTTTGTAATAACATTTTAATTCTAGAAGTATCCTTTCCTCTTGTATCGTAAACAAATACTTTAAATTTACAAGAATCACTATATAACGAATCCAATGCTGCCATAAAGCCATTATAGAACTCAATTGCAAATTTAGACTTTGGATAGATTTTTCTCTCCTCTAAAGCTTTTCTATTATCTACCATTTCATCATTTTCATCCAAATAAAATGGAAGTAATAATCCAATGTTATAAGTTGATTTTTTTTCTATTGAAAGAGTATCTAATTGTAAATTTTCTGGCAAGCTAAAAATTATAGATGTTGTATCTTTTTCAGTAGTACTTACAGAGTTATTTGGTAATATAATAGTTTCGCCTTCTCTTAAACCTTGTGGTAATCCATTATTCACTTGTTTAATCTCTTCTACCGATACATCATAAGTTTTACTTAATGAATATAGCGTTTCACCCTTAGCTACAACATGTGTTCTTTTATTTAAAAATATAGGCTTATCTTTTACAACCTTAACCTCAGCCTTTAATTTTTTTACTGGAATCTTAATAACTTGTCCTTCCTGCAAACCATTTGTTATATCTGGATTAACTGCAATAATTTCGTTTTGTTGAACTTTATAAAGTTTAGATATAGAGTATAAGGTTTGTTTCTTCTGAACTACATGAGTTATAAAATTCCCATCCAAAACAACTTCTTCATTCTCTTTTCTTTTAACCGGAATAAATATTTTTTCTCCTATACTTAATCCATCAACAACACTAGGATTCTCTTTTTTTAAAACATCTAAAGGAATATTATATTTTTTATGAATAGCATATAAAGATTCTCCTTTTTCTATTATATGGATATAATACTTTTTCCCTTTAATATCATGAACTTCCAATGAATCTGTTTGTGAAAAAACATTCAATGAAAACACCACAAAAAAAGTAGTTAAAAAACAATATGTAAGTAATTTTTTGATAGTCAATATTAAGCAATTATTCCCACTCAATAGTAGCAGGTGGTTTAGAACTAATATCATAAACCACACGGTTTACTCCTTTAACTTTATTAATAATTTCATTAGAAGTTTTAGCTAAAAATTCATAAGGAAGATGACACCAATCTGCTGTCATTCCATCTGTTGATTCTACAGCTCTTAATGCAACAGCTTGCTCATAAGTACGTTCATCCCCCATAACACCAACTGATTGAACATCGCTCCTGCTTGCCATACCTCATCATATAAATTTGCTTTTTTCAAACCTTCTATAAAAATATAATCCACCTCTTGCAAAATCTGTACCTTTTCTGGTGTAATATCTCCTAATATACGAATTGCTAAACCAGGACCAGGAAAAGGATGTCTTCCTAAAAGTTCCTCATTTAACCCCATAGAACGACTAACCCTTCTAACTTCATCCTTAAATAGCAAACGTAATGGTTCTACTATTTGAAGTTTCATATAATCTGGTAAACCACCAACATTATGATGTGATTTTATAGTTGCAGAAGGGCCTCCTGTTGCAGAAACTGACTCAATAACATCTGGATAAATAGTCCCTTGTGCTAACCACTTTACATCTTCAATTAAATGAGATTCTTCATCAAAAACATCAATAAACACTTTACCTATTGCTTTACGTTTTTTCTCAGGATCTGATTCTCCAGCTAAGGCTTTATAAAATTTATTTTTAGCATCAACACCTTTTACGTTTAAACCTAAATGCTCATACTGTTTTAAAACAGCTTCAAATTCATTTTTACGCAACAACCCATTATCAACAAAAATACAATACAGGTTTTTATTAATTGCTTTATGTAACAAAACAGCTGCGACTGTACTATCTACTCCACCAGATAAACCTAAAACAACTTTATCATTTCCTATCTTTTCTTTTAATCCATTAACAGTAGTTTCTACAAAATTATCGGGTGTCCAATTTTGAGCTACTTTAGCTATTTTAACTAAAAAATTCTCTAGTAGTTTAGTCCCATCGGTTGAATGGTATACTTCAGGGTGAAATTGAATAGCATATGTATCTTCTCCTTGAATGTGGTAAGCAGCATTTTTAACATCTGATGTACTAGCTATACATTCATAATTATCAGGTAAACTAAGTATAGTATCCGAATGACTCATCCAAACTTGACTTCCTTCCTCAATACCATCAAACAATGGATTATTATGATTCAAATATGTTAAATTGGCTCTACCAAACTCTCTAGTATTAGAGGCACCTACTTCTCCTCCAAAAAAATGAACTAAATATTGTGCTCCATAACAAATACCTAGCAATGGTTTTTTACCTTTTATTTTAGATAAATCAACCTTAGGAACATTTTCTCCTCTAACAGAATGAGGTGATCCAGATAAAATTACAGCCTTATAATTATCGAAATTAAAATTATCGCTATTGTAAGGATGTATTTCACAATATATATTTAATTCCCTAACCCTTCTTGCAATAAGTTGTGTTACTTGAGATCCAAAATCTAATATCAATATTTTTTCCATGCTACAAAGATAAAATTTACTTCATTTTAAACCCCATTAAAATATGTTAACTTTTAAATATAAAATAACAGTTATTAACATTTATAAAAACTTAATTTTTCCTTAACATAAACAAAAAACTAATTATTGTTTCTTTGCATCGAAAATTAAAATGATTACCTACAGGTTATTTTCCGAAACCATTTTAATTTTTTTATGATATTATAATGATTTTTCGAGTAAAAACTTTATTAGCTCTTTTTACATTAATTTTTTCAACATTTAACATTTCTAAAGCTCAAATACCTACTACTTGTTTTGAAA
>CBDUPT010000313.1:0-3538 GCA_965369165.1 uncultured Flavobacteriales bacterium
AGAATATTTAGATAAAATGCCTCCATTTCAAGGTGGTGGAGATATGATTAAAACAGTAACTTTTGAGAAAACAACCTACAACGAATTACCACATAAGTTTGAAGCTGGAACACCCAACATTGTTGGCGGAATTGCTATAGCTGCTGCCATTGACTATATGAACACTGTTGGTATTGATAATATTGCTTCTCATGAAGCAGAACTATTATATTATGCTACCCAACAAATCAAAACAATTGATGGAGTACGAATTATTGGAGAAGCTGAAAATAAAGCAAGTGTGCTATCCTTTTTAGTAGATGGGACACATCCTACTGATATAGGAATGATATTAGATAAATTAGGTATTGCGATAAGAACTGGACATCACTGTACAGAACCCTTGATGAATCGTTTTGAAATCCCTGGAACCGCAAGAGCATCTTTTGCATTTTACAATACCAAAGAAGAAATTGATGTTTTTATTGAGGCTTTGAAAAGAGCTGTTAAAATGTTAGTATAAAATGACAATACAAGAAATACAAGAAGAGATAGTTGATGAATTTGCTTTGTTTGATGAGTGGATGGACAAATACGAGCACTTAATTGAGCTTGGAAAAGAATTGCCAATTATTGCTGAAGCATATAAAACTGAAGAAAACTTAATTAAAGGTTGCCAAAGTAGAGTTTGGTTACATGCTGAATTAAAAGGAGATATAATTGAGTTTACTGCTGATAGTGATGCTATTATTACTAAAGGAATTGTTGCCCTGATGATTAGAGTTTTTACCAATCAAACTCCTAAAGCAATTGCTGAAGCAAGCTTGGATTTTATAGATGAAATTGGTTTAAAAGAACATTTATCACCTACCAGAAGTAATGGTTTGTTAGCAATGGTAAAGCAAATTAAAATGTATGCAATAGCTTTTAGCTCTAAGCTTTCAGCCGACAGCTAAAAGACAGAAAAATAGAGATGAGTTTTAGTTTTGAAAAATTAAGGGTATGGCAAGACGCTATTGAATTAACAGGTTTGATACATGAATTAACACTAACTTTCCCTAAAGAAGAAATCTATATCCTATCTAGTCAAATTAAAAGAGCATCTGACTCTATAGCTCTTAATATCGCTGAGGGTTCAACAGGTCAATCAGACAAAGAATTTAATCGCTTTTTAGGATTTGCTTTAAGGTCGGGAATAGAAGTTGTTTCTTGTTTATATATTGCAAAAAGAAGAAACTTAATTGATGGTAATAACTTTAACAAATATTATAAAACAACAGAGCAAATAATCATTAAAATACAAGCTTTACGGAAAACTTTAAAGAAAGAACTGTAAGCCGTAAGCCAAACACTGTAAGCTATGGATGAACAAAAACATATAGATCAATTAAGTAAAAAAGATGTTGAAGCTCAAATTATTGAGGCTTTAAAAACTGTTTACGACCCAGAGATACCTGTTGATATTTATGAAATGGGATTAATCTACGGAATTAATATTGATGATGACTTTAATGTTGACATTGAAATGACCCTAACCTCTCCTTCATGTCCTGTTGCTGAAAGTTTACCTGAAGAAGTTAGGCAAAAAGTTGATGACTTATGGTGCGTTAAATCAGCTAAAATTGAATTGGTTTGGGAACCAACATGGGGCAAAGAAATGATGAGTGAAGAAGCTTTATTAGAATTAGGAATGATGTAATTATATAACATGAAGAATCTATTTTTACTTTTCATAGCTTGCACATTATCACTATCTGTTTTAGCTCAAAAAAAACAAAAACACACCAAAAGAAACCAAGAGGGAATATTAATTGAAGAAGGTTTTTATTTAAAAAATAAAAAAACTGATGAGTGGAATTTTTATTACGGTAATGGAACCATCTGCTTAAAAAGCAATTACAAAAATGGTATTTTAAATGGCGAATCGATACGCTATGATTTACAAGGAAATGTAATAGCAAAACTCAATTACCTAGACGGAAAAATAACCGGACATCAAATATATTATTACCCATCAGGAAATAAACTTTCTGAAGGTAAAATGATTGATGAAAAAGAAGAAGGAGCATGGAAGTATTACAATACCAAAGGAGAACAAATTGGTATTGTTAAATACAAAAATGGTATTCAGTTAGATGAAAAAAGTAAGTAGCTAAAACTTCATACACATTACCAATATATCATCAATCTGTTCTTCATTACCCATCCAATTGTAAAATTCCGTTTTTAAAATTTCTCGCTGTTCATCTGGTGTTTTCTTATGGTGTTCTACAAAAAGCTGTTTTAATCTTTTATTCATAAACTTTTTGCCTTTAGCACCACCAAATTGATCTGGGTAACCATCTGAAAACATATAAAACACATCGTCTTTCTTTATATCAATTTGATTCAATTCATAGATATAATCAGAGGGAGCATTACCTCCTATTGGGTTCCTACTTCCTTTTATCTCTACCAATTCATTTTCTCTAACATAAAGTAATGGTCGAAATGCTCCAGCATATTGAACTGTATTATTCTTCGTATCAAAAGTGCAAATTGAAATATCCATTCCATCTTTACTTTCACTACCAATATCTTCTTGCCTTAACACTTTTTTAATGGCTACATTAAGTTGAGTAAGTATTTTAGAAGGGTTTGTTTCTTTATTTTCAAGTATAATTTGATTTAAATTATTTACACCTATCATACTCATGAATGCTCCAGGAACACCATGTCCAGTACAATCTGCTGCTGCAATAATCAATTTGTCTCCCAACTTGTCAAACCAATAAAAATCTCCAGAGACAACATCTTTTGGCAAATATAAAACACCTAAATTATCTTCATATTTATCAAGTTTATTACTCTTTGGCAATATTGCTTCTTGAATTTTTTTAGCATAATTAATACTATCTGTAATATTTTTATTGGCTACTTCTATCACTTTTTTCTGCTCACCTAGTTCAATATTAATATGTTCAACTTTTTCTTTCTCTTCTCTTAATTCACTTGTTCTTTCATCAACTTGTTGGGTTAACATTTGTTGAGTTTTCTTCAGATTTCTAGTTCTAATAGATATGAATAAATAAATTGCTAAAACTATAAGTAATACTACTGAAGTATAAAACCAATTAGTTTCGTACCAAGGAGGGAAAATGGTAAATGAAAATTTAACTGGTTCTTTTACCCATACATCATCATTGTTTTTTGCTTTAAGTATAAAAGTATAATCTCCGGGAGTTAAGGTAGTATAAACTGCTTTCTGGTCTTTAGTTAAGGGTAACCAATCATCATCTAAACCCTCTAGTTTATATTGATAGAATACTTTCTCAGGGTTCTTTAAGGAAACACCAACATATTCAAAAATAAAATTATTATTGGTATGATTTAACTCTAAGCTTTTAGGTAACCCGGTATTATCATTAATTTCTTTCGTATAATTACTCCAATCTACATCATTAAAATTTAATTTTATGTTACTAAGAGTTATTTTAGGAGCTATAGTATTCACTTCATCACCATCTTTATTATATAAATAAGCTCCATTTATAGTTCCAAACCATAGTTCATTATTTTT
>CBDUPT010000314.1:0-3478 GCA_965369165.1 uncultured Flavobacteriales bacterium
AAGCCAAAGCTTTTGATGGCTCTGCTCCAATCAGTAAGTTTTATAACATTGATGAATTTAATGATATAAATAACCTTGATTTTAGCTTACAAGTAAATGGAGAAACCAAACAAGCTGGAAACACAAAAGATATGCTGTTTAGCATTGATCAAATTATTGCTTATGTTTCTCAATTCTTCACTTTAAAAATTGGTGATTTAATATTTACAGGAACTCCTGAAGGTGTTGGTCCAATTACCATTAATGATAAAATTGATTGTTTTATTGAAGATAAAAAATTATTGAGCTTCAATGTGAAATAAACCATTCCAAGTGATTAAAATCATATTTTATGTAATTTAAAATGGAGACATTTATCTATTGATAAAACAAACAATTTTCGATTGAAGAAAGCCCTACTTTTAGCAACAAGCTTCTTATTTACTATAACTTCTTTTTCTCAAAAAACATATAGTAAATCTCTCATATTAATGGGCAGTAGTTTTACTATTTCAGTTGTTTCAAATGATTCAATAAAAGCAGATAATCATATTAATATTGCGATTAAGGAAATTGAAAGAATTGAAAGCGTTATATCATCTTGGGATTCTAAAACAGAAACTTCATTAATTAATAAAAATGCAGGTCTAGAGCCAGTAAAAGTAAGTTTAGAATTATTTAATCTTATTGAGCGCTGTATTACTATTTCAAAATTAACTGATGGAGCATTTGATATTACATATGCTTCAATGGACAAACTATGGAAATATGATGGCAGCATGACAAACTTGCCTTCAGAGGAAGATATCAAAAAATCCGTTTCAAGAGTTGGTTATAAAAACATCATTTTAGATAAAAAAAAATTAACTGTCTTTTTAAAGTTAAAAGGAATGAAAATAGGTTTTGGAGCAATTGGCAAAGGTTATGCTGCTGATAAGGCAAAGGAACTATTAGTTATAAAAGGCGTTAAATCTGGAATTATCAATGCTTCTGGAGATATAAACGCATGGGGAAAACAGCCAAATGGAAATGAATGGACAATTGGAATAGTTAACCCTTTAAATAAAACTAAAGTTTTTGCAACATTACCAATAAAAAATCAGGCGGTTGTAACCTCTGGTAATTATGAGAAATTTGTTACATTTTCAGGGAAACGATATTCGCATATTATTGATCCAAGAACTGGCTACCCTACTTCTGGAATTATTAGTGTTAGTATTTTTTCAAACATTGCTGAACTAGCTGATGCATTAGCTACTTCAGTTTTTGTTATGGGGAAGGAGGTTGGTATAGATAGAATTAACCAAATGCCAAATGTAGAATGCATTATTATTAATGATAAAGGAAAAGTATTTACATCAAAAAACATACAAATAGAGAACTTATGAAAAAGGTAATAATAGTATTAAGTATATTAATTGTTTTAAGCTCTTGCACAGTTGTAAAAGAATACGAAAAAGTGTACATAAATGATCCTGATATGGCTTTAGAATCAAAAAAGATCGATCGTTTTAAAACAAACATTCATTCATATAGAGAAGCTGCTTCTGGTGGAAATGGTGGTAAAACAGGAGGAGGTTGCGGATGCAATTAAGTCATAAACATACCATATTTATAATTATTATTTTACTAATTAGTTTAACTAGTAATGCACAATTTACAGTTATTAATGATTCTGTAATTAATGATTCTACATATAAAAAGCGCGTTTTAGAAAGTACGGAAATAAGCTTTCTTTTAAGCCTCTATACTCAAGATGGTGAAAATGCTGCAACAAATGGAGGTATTGGAAGCGAACAACTTATGGATGCTACTCCCACTTTTGTTGTTTCTGTTCCAATGAATGATGATGATGTGCTAACTATTGATGCAGGTATATCAGCATATACATCTGCATCTTCAAGTAATATTAACCCTTTTGATTCTGACAAAGCAGATATATTTCAAGCATCATCTGGGGCTTCTTCTGCTGATGTATGGGGAAACCTAACAGGTATTTATAGTCATAACTCAGATGATAGAAATAAAATATGGTCAAGTAAACTTTCTATCTCTTCTGAATTCGATTATTTTTCTGTTGGTTTTGGAGGAGGTAGAGCTTGGTTATTCAATGAAAAAAATACAGAGTTTAATATTCATGGAAATGTTTATTTAGATACATGGAGAACTATATATCCAATAGAATTAAGGTCTGGAAAATCTAAATCGAAAGTTGAAGATGACGGAACAGTTAATGTAGAAGATGATGAAGATAATTTTAATATAAATAACTATACAATTACAGGGGATACAAATTACTTTCCAATTTTCTCCCCATTTATAAGTAAAGGAAGAAATTCATATTCTTTAAGTCTAGGGTTTTCTCAAATTCTATCTAAGAAAATGCAACTCTCACTTGTATATGATCTAGTAATTCAAAAAGGATTACTATCTACTCCTTTTCACAGAATTCACTTCCAAGATTATGGAAATTCTTATATTGAAGGCTACCACTTAGCTGATGCAATAGAAACGCTTCCTAATAGTAGAATCAAAATGGCTGGAGGTATGAGGTTAAATATTTATTTAAACAGAATGTTTGTTTTAAGAAATCAATACAGATATTATCAAGACAATTGGGGAATTAAATCGCATACTTTAATTTTTGAACTACCTATTAAAATAGCTGAGAAAATAACATTAATCCCTTCATATAGATATTATAATCAAACAGCAGCAGATTATTTTGCTCCTTATAATCATCACCTATCAACAGAGGAATTTTATACTTCAGATTATGATTTATCTAAATTTAACTCTAATCAATTTGGTTTAGGAATATCCTACACAGACCTTGATTTAAAGCGTCATATTTGGATAGCTAAACTAAAAAGTATTGATTTTCAACTTAACAAATACGATAGAAACACGAGTTTTAACTCTTTCTACGGAGCCTTTGCCTTTAAATTTATTCTAGACAGCTAAAAACTTACTGATTACCTAATATCAAAGGCATTCCATCACTACCACCAATAACCACGACCTTAGAATTACCAGACTTAGCTAATTCTAATGTAGCCTCTATTCCCTTCTCTTTTAGAATATTGGGAGTTAACGAAGCATTTAATATTTTGTTAGCGTCTGCTTTCCCTTGTGCCTCAATCTTAACTTTTTCAGCTTCTTTTTGAGCTTTTTCTAATTTAAACTTATACTCTAAAGATTGTTGTTCTTGCTCGAGTTTACTTTCAATAGCATTTTTAATTTTAGCAGGAAGTCCAATATCTCTAACCAAAACATTATTTACTTTCACAAATTGTTTTTCTAATTCTTTTTTAGTCTCTTCTAAAATTTCATCTTGAATAACTTGTCTTTTAGATGCGTATATTTCTTCAGGAGTATATCTACCAATCACCTCTCTTGTAGCTGATCGAATAGCTGGTATTACTACATCAGTAACATATTCAATACCCTTTTCTTGATACAAACTAGGTAATTTTTTATGAATAGGTTGATACTGTAA
>CBDUPT010000315.1:0-3445 GCA_965369165.1 uncultured Flavobacteriales bacterium
AAAGCTAAGCAATTTAAAAGGCAAAAAGGTTAGCAAGCCTGCATTAAACTTTGGCGGTAAAAACACGGAGCTATGGACTGATGGTGGCGAAAATAAATTTATTAGAAACATGGTTAGAGAAAGTAAAAACTTTGCCAAATCTTGTTTTTGGTTTACCACATTGGTTTCTAAACAAAGTAATTTAAAAAGCATTTATCACGCATTAGAAAACGTTGAAGCTGTTGAAGTAAAAACCATTGCTTTAGGCACAGGAAACAAAACTAGCAGAATAGTTGCTTGGACTTTTTTAAACGCTGAAGAACAAAAGACTTGGCGTGATACGAAATGGAATAAATAAGATGAGAAAAGCACTTTACCTCTTCTCGCTACTATTTGGATTAAGCTTATTTGTTTACTTCTACCTTTTCAATTTTAACAACATGTCAGAAACAAGGTTAGTTGAAGTTGTTTTGTACTGGTACTCTCCCTTAGCATTTGGTCTATATGGCTTAGTTGCCTTACGAATTTCTACAACCATTAGTGAAGATAACAACAATGCCATTAAGCATCTTTTTTCGGGCGATGACTACGTTATGCTCCCCATAACAATACTATTATTTATATTAAGCGGAATTATTGGTGCTTTGTTTTTTCTTGTTCCTCTAGCTATTTTTAAAGTAAAACGAGACAACTTCGATATTTACGTAGCTTCTTTTGGTACTATTTTCTTTATTGCTCTACTCTATTTATTTATTATTGGGATATTTCCATCATTGTAATTTCCTAGTGTAACATCTTTATAATTAATTCGTTATATTTGGTAAGCAAATGAAACAAGAAAAACTCAAAAATATTTACCTTACTTATCAATGTGGAGTTAAAGATTCTGAGTTTGGTAGTATTGATGGAAAACCATTCTGTAACCAATGTAAAACTGTTGTTCATGATTTAACGCAATCCGACAACCACCAAGTACAAAGTTTATTTAATGGTAAAGAAACTATTTGTGGTAGCTTTTACAACGACCAGCTAGAAACACCTTATCACATTCCTAAAAACACCCATTCTAAAAAGTTTTTATTATCATCCGCCTTAGGAGCTTTAACCTTATTTGTTTTACCCAAAACAATAGTAGCACAAATGCCTAATGTAGAACAAACAGAGTTTACCAATGACTCAACTTATAAAGGTGACCTTGTAAATTATGAGCCGACAAAAGAAATTGTAGAAATTATAGAAGACGATGAGCCCGCAAAATATCGAAAAGGTAGAGTTGATTTATTCAGAATACAACGAAGGCACTTTTATTTAAATAGTCGATTTCCATTTGTTCATGCTAAAAGAAGAAGAATGCTTAGAGGAAAAGTAGGTTATCATGACACAAAATCTGTTCGTCATTTATAGGCTTATAAATACATCTTCAACTTATTTTCCAACACTTCTATTAAATTTCTATCACCATATCTATAAACATCTTTAATATTTAGTACCATTATTTTTTTAGTGTAAATATTTCCAAATAACTGCTCTATAGCTTTTTTATGTTTCGACTCCATCACGAATACCTTATCCGCATTTTTAAATTGTTCTTTATAGATATAAGTAGTACCTAATTGACGACATATTTTCTGATTAGTTCCTCCCGAATCAAACTCATACTGACTACAAACACTACTAAAATGGTCTTCAGCAGTTCTAGACCTATCTTTATTAGCTGAGCACACAAAAAAAATATTATTCATTCTTCAAATATATTTTATTTTGATTAAAATGTGTTATTTCTCAAAAGGATAGCAACAATTTTCAAACTATTTCCGTTTAATAGATTATTCTAACCTAAACGTTTTGCCTATTTAACACATCTACCTAACCTAAACCTATCTACTATGAAAACTACAAGGCTCATGTGGTGGTTAGCGATGTGTATTTTACCAACAGTTGCAAACGCCCAACTTTACACTTACCAAGATGTTGACGCATTAATTGAAAAATCAAAACAAGATTCTATTGCCGAAATTGAACGAATGGCTGCTTTAGAATTTCATAAACTCATTAATAAATATAGAACCGAAAATGGTTTAAGCACAATTAAATGGAACGAAACCTTATGGATAGCTACAATTAATCACAATAAATGGATGACCAAAACAGGTACCTTATCTCACCATCAAACAACCAACAATAAATACTTTACTGGAAAAAGCCCTGGTGACAGGTTAAGCTATGCACAAGCAGGAAACTCTCATTATGGTTGGAGTGGCGAAAACGCACTATACAATTACAGTTCCACAGGAAAAACAAAAGAAGAAATTGCTAAAAATATTGCTCAAAAATCTTTTACGCAATGGAAAAACTCACCAGGACACAATGAAAATATGTTAAGTAAAAGACATGGGTCTCACGGTGTAGCTTTTGCTATTAACGGAAGTGTTGTTTGGGGTACAGACCTTTTCTCTTCTTATGGTTATGAAAACAACCCTAATAACGAAACCATTCATTCACGTTATTATGCTGCAAAAACTAAAACTAAAACAAAGCCAAAATCAAAACGCTTTAGTACTGCAAAAAACAGAAGACTAGTGCATGATGATTTGATTACATCAATTAATGATGATTTACACTTAAAAAACAAAAACTGGAGTAAAAAAAGCAGTGAAGCAAAGCGATTAGCTTACCGTATTGCCAGCAAAAAATATAAAACCAATAACAGCGAATCAGTAATTTATACTGAAACAAAGGCAACTCACAAAAAGACTTTTTTAGGTTTATTTAATAAAAGCATACATACTTACAGTGCTATTATAGAAAAAGATGTTGATGATTTTAATAGCGAAACCATAAGCAATGAACTTGCTACTATGCTAAAAGACAACCAGCCCATCAACCCTAAAAGTAAAATTGACGTTACTGTATTATTGAAAAAACGTAAAAACTTAGTTAGATTAACTATGGTTAGTGTGGTTCAAAACCCAACAGGTAAGATTAATGTGTTTTAAAACCCAATTCTTCAGCGAGGGCGAATGAACAAACCATTGGTAATTCATGGATTACCGAAGGGAGCGAGGGGAAGAAAGAAAGGCGAGCCAGACAAAGCCTTGTGCGATGAAGCTTCTTTCTTTCTAGCGTTTTGGTTCTTTTGGGCAATGCAAAAGAACGTTAAAGCATTTAATTACTTTTTTCTGGATCCCTGCCTTCGCAGGGAACTCATTCTTGAATGCCACTCTCCTACTTTCCGTAATCCTAACTAACCGATAACCGAGCGAGGGCGAATGAACAAACAGTGCGAAATCCTTTGAAATCGGACCAGGAAATGCGATGACCTGTGGGTAAAGATTGAAAAGGATTTGGTGTTTGTTCTTTCTAGTCTAAAAGCTATTGCTTTCAGGGGTCGTTCTTTGGAGTTTATACTGAGCTTAGTCGAAGTATCAAGCAAAAAGGACATTAATGCAAATTTCTTCTGTTCTTT
>CBDUPT010000316.1:0-3435 GCA_965369165.1 uncultured Flavobacteriales bacterium
TTAAAAAATATTACAGAGCAATTGAATTGTTGGCACAATTAGGTGCTGATTTAAGTATAACCAATAATGAAGGAAAAGGAGTAAGAGATTATATTATTGTAGATGAATAAGAAAAAAATACTGATTATTATAATATTTTATATAAAAATCTTTAAATATAAAATGTTTCGAAAAGAGAAGCTAGCAGTTTTAACTTTTCATATTTCTTTAATTATCATAATTATTGGTGCTGGAATTACCAGGTATGTTAGTTTCGAAGGATCAATGCATATTCGAGAAGGAGAGACCAGTAGTACTATAATTTCAGATGATACTTACTTTAGATTTAAAGTAGATGATAAAAAAACACAATATACTGGAGAACAAAAGCTTTATTTAAATCCTAGATACAATAAGCCATTTGAGTTTAATTTTGAATTTGAGGGAAAGCCAATTCATATGAAGTATAAGGGCTATATACCTAACTCTATTGATACTGTTATTGAAGTTTCTGACGGTAAAAAGATAATTGAAATTGTTACCGTAGGGCAGGGAGGAAGGCTTTCAAGATTTGTAGAAAGTGGACAAACTAAGTTCTTTGGTAATTTACCAATTGCGTTTAACAATAGTGATGTGAAAGAAGCTATTCAAATAACAACTACAGATTCAGGAGTGTTTGTTTTTTCTCCTTATGATTTAGAGTATTTAAGTATGGATGATCAAAGTACGGGCTTATTAGTTAAGGATACTTTACATCCTTTTAAAAATAGAAGATTATACTCTGTGGGTCAAGTACAATTAGTTTATAAAACTATCCATGAAAATGCTAAAATTGAGAAAATAGAAGCTCCAAAAGAAAATAAAAATGGAGAGGATGCATTGATTGTTGATGTTACTTGTGATGGTGAACAAAAGGAAGTTACTCTTTTTGGTGGTAAAGGATATGTGAGTAATAACACAATTTTTCAAATGTCTGGTTTAAATATTTCTTTAGCTTATGGTAGTAAAGAATACTTTACACCATTTGGGGTTAGATTAAACGACTTTAAGTTGGAAAGGTACCCTGGGTCTAATAGTCCTTCTTCATTTGAAAGTGAAGTTACTTTAGTGGATAATCGAGGTGGAGGAGTAGAGTTTGACCAAAGAATTTATATGAACAATGTATTAGATTATGATGGTTACAGAATGTTTCAGTCTTCATATGATCAGGATGAAGGAGGTACTATATTATCTGTAAATCATGATTTTTGGGGTACTTTAATAACATATATTGGATATTTCTTAATGATTGTTGGAATGATTTTAACACTAGTTTCTAAAAAATCAAGGTTTAATAATTTGCGAAACAACATTAAAAAGATGAGAAAAGGTGCAGGATTAATAGCTGTAATATCATTGTTAAGTTTTAATGTTAATGCTCAAGATAATCATGAAGGGCACAATCATGGAGAAGGTGAGCATCAAAATGTAGAAATAAAAGAAGTTGTTATTGATGCAAACCATGCTGAAGAATTTAGTAAACTTTTAGTTCAAGATAATGGTGGTAGAATAAAGCCTTTACATACTATGAGTTCTGAAGTAGTTCGTAAGGTTACAGGAAAAGAAGACTTCAATAATCAAAATGCTTCACAAGTATTTTTGGGCATGATGTATAATTCTCCTCAGTGGAGAGAGACGAAAATGATTAAGGTTAAAAACCCTGAACTAGAAGATAAGTTGGGAGCTATTGATCATTATGTTTCTTTTATTGATTTATTTGATGAACAGTTTAATTATAAGTTAGCCAAATTTGTTGAAGAAGCTAATCGTAAAAAGCCTGCAGAGCAAGATAAATTTGATAAAGAGGTTTTAAAAGTTGACGAGCGAGCAAATATCTGTCTATTGGTGTTTCAAGGTAGTTTATTAAAAATATTCCCTAAGTTCAAAGAAGAAAATAATACATGGTATACTAGCATGGATTATAAACAGTTTTCTACACACGATTCCATTTTTGTTAAGGCAATGATACCTATGTATTTTGGGGCAATATCACAATCTATTAAGAATAATGATTGGGCTTTAGCTGATACAACCTTAAAACATTTAGTTGATTATCAGAATAAGTTTGGTGGTGCGGTAATGCCTCCACAAGCTAAAATAGATGCAGAAATCACTTATAACAAGCTTCATATATTTAAGAAGTTGTTTATGTATTATGCTTTGATTGGGGTTTTTATGTTATTCTTTTTATTCGCAGATATTATTAGTTCAAGAAAATGGAAAAGAGTAGCCATTAAAATTTGCACCTATCTTTTAATGTTGATGTTTTTGGTACATGCTGGTGGTTTAGCTATGCGTTGGTATATATCAGGTCATGCACCATGGAGTAATGGTTATGAGTCAATGGTGTATATTGCATTTATTACTGTTTTAGCAGGCCTTGTCTTTTCATTGACAAATTCAAGAATAATAATTCTTTCATGGATTCCAATTTTTTCAAATTTATTGCCCTCAAAAGTTTCTAAATCTAAAATGCCTTTAGCGGCAACAGCAGTGTTGGCTTCCTTAACCTTAATGGTAGCTCACCTTAATTTTATGGATCCAGAAATTACACCATTAGTTCCAGTACTAAAAAGTTATTGGTTGATGATTCATGTAGCTGTAATTACAGGTAGTTATGGTTTCTTAGGTTTAGGAGCAGTATTAGCATTAATGAATTTATTGTTAATGATTTTTAGAACTAAAAACAACAATGATAGGATAGGGCGGACCTTAAAAGAGTTAACTTACATTAATGAACTTACATTAACAGTAGGTTTGTTTATGGCAGCTATTGGTACATTTTTAGGTGGTGTATGGGCAAACGAAAGTTGGGGGAGGTATTGGGGCTGGGATCCTAAAGAAACTTGGGCTTTAGTTATTGTTTTATTTTATGCAATGCTTTTACATTTAAGATTTATACCCAAAGCTAATGGTAAGTATTTGTTTAATACCCTGGCTTTATTTGGATTTAGTACAGTTATAATGACTTATTTTGGTGTTAATTACTATTTGTCGGGGCTACACTCTTATGCAAAAGGAGACCCTGTACCAATACCAAGTTATGTTCCAATAACTGTGGGTGTAGCTGTTGTTATAGCTATAATAGCATATTTTAGAAATAAAAAATTCTCTAATAAATAAAAAAAGCACTTCATAATTGAAGTGCTTTTTTTTATACTTTAAACCTTTTCTTTATAGAGGTGTGAAACATGGATAAATCTCTAAGATTTTTTACGAATTAGTTCGTTTATCTAATTACATTAACATGTCCTGTAGCTTTATGTATTCTTCCATTTAAATCTCTATAAACTAATCTCCAAACATAAACTCCATTCGGAACTAACTCATTTTTATAGTCTCCATACCAAGGTGCGAATTTAGTTTGAGTTTCAAATATTTGCTCTCCCCATCTATCAAAAATGTAGAATTCATAAC
>CBDUPT010000317.1:0-3431 GCA_965369165.1 uncultured Flavobacteriales bacterium
ACCAGCATAGCTTGTTCCCCAATCATTGGCACTATTAGAATTAGGCCAATAACCTAAACCTCCATTTGGTTGTTGGAAGGTTTTTAAACGCTTTATAGCTCCTTTTATATTGTTGCTAATTTTTGCCTTCATTTTTGCATCTACATCCATCACGCTATTTAAAAATAACTGAGGAAATGCCCCTGACGTAGTTTGTTCAACACATCCGTGAGGGTATTGAGTTAAATATTTTAATCTTCTTCCAAAATCAATAGGAGGGATGTTTGAAAGCTCTAGTATTCCTTTGTTTGTTCCAACAATTCCCACAGGACTGTAATCAGTATTCCAAGTCTGTCCAGATTCAATTACAGCATCAACATAATCAACTACTGGAGGATTTGGGTTTCTAACATCAATCTCAATATCGTATTCTGCTTTTTCTTTTCCACTCTTCACAATAACTTTTACTTTTCCAACTCCAAGCTTTTTAGCAACTTCTAAATCAAAGTTGATTACTTGATCACCAACTTCGCTAAACGTAATGTTTTGCTTAGCACTTCCTTTAAAGTATCCATTTGTTTTAACCTCTACGCTAACGTTTTTAACGTGTTTTTCCATTGCAAAAACAGTAACAGGAAGTTTAACCGATTCTCCTGGTCCAACAACTCTAGGAAGTGTTGCTAATACCATTAATGGTTTTCTTACAGGAGTTGTTTTTTCAGTAAATCCATAAGCTTCATCTTGACCAGCAATTACCATAGTTCTTACAGAACCAACATAGCGTGGCATTTTAAATGTATGACTTTGATTATCTCCACTTTCTAAATGGAAGGGACCTAAGAATTTAACCATAGGTTTAAAGCGGTTAGCTTTATTCCCTTGTGCACCAACAGCTTCGCCATCACCACCAATTGAGAATAATTGGGCAATTTTACCACCAAAGGCACCAATTACAAAGTCATAAACATCCCAAGTTTTTACACCTAATGCTTCTCTTGCATAAAAGCTTTTCCAAGGATCTGGTGTTTTAAATCGTGTTAAGTCTAATAAACCTTCATCTACCATAGCAATAGTGTATGTCATTGGCTCACCATTTTGCTCTTTTACGTTTAAGGTTACATTCTCTTCCGGAGCTAAAATCTTAGGCATATTTAATACCGGTTGTATTTTTGTGTTGGGATCTTCTACTAAAAGTGGGATAACACCATATAATCTAATCGGTAAATCGTTAGCCGTATATAAATGTGGTTGAACTAATGTAATGTTTACATAAATGTTCGGAGTCATTTCTTCAGTAACTTTAAAACTAAAATTAGTCTCATCTTGTTCGGTTTCTACCCAATAAGCATCAATTACTTTAGAACCTGACTCGATACTTACCAATGCTCTTCCATCTTTTGCAGAAGGGAAATTTACATCTACATTCTCACCAACATTATATTTAGTTTTGTTAGCACTAAAAGTTAGCATAGATTGTCCACCTGGATTTTCTCTTTGAGCACGTCCTGCCCATCCTGGCCAATCCATATAAACAGTTTTTCCTGTTGCATGCCCACTTGATGGGTCATAAACTCTAACTAAATATCTACCCCATTCAGGATAATCTACTCTGAAGTTAAATTTACCATAACCGTTTTTAGTGTTAAGTTTTGTAGAGTAAATAGGTGTGTGGTAAGAACTACTTACATAGTTTGCTAAATTATCAGTTCCAGTACTCCACCACCAACGCCATTCAACTTTATACACTTCAACTTCTAATCCATTTCTAGAAACAGGTACACCTTCTTCGTTAACAGTAACTACTTTTACAGTTTGAGCAGTATCTGTTAATAACATACCTCTTGCTTTATCACCTTTTGGTAGTTTAATACCTACATAGCTATCATAAGGAGAGTAAGGCACAGAAAAACGGTCAATACTAAAATCACCACTTTCTTCAAATACACGTGCTACAAAGTTTGCCTTTAACATACCTGGAGCTTCATCAGAAACATTTAGGTTAGCTGTTACTGAAGCATTTCCATCATTATCAATTTTCCCATCAAAAACTGTTATTTCTTCTGATTCAAACCTACGTGCTGGGTCATCAAAAACATAATCAGGGTACTTCTTAAAAGTAGTTTTAGATTGGAAAAGGGTAGTAGTAATATTAGCTTTTAAGTTACGAGCTTTAGCACCATGTAGCCATTTAACATTTAAACTTCCTGCCATATTACTATTAGCGGTAGTTAATTTTTCTACACCAAAATCTAAATTGATTTTTAGGCGATTAGGCTTAATAGTTTCTATTTTTAAATTTTTACGGAAAGTGGCTCCACCAACCTTGATTTTTGCTGTCCAATTACCTGTTGGGGCATCGGCTTCTGTTTTAGTTGAGAAATTATAGAATCCGTTTAATCCATTTGTAGTAACAGTTTTATATTCCGTTTGCCCTTGTGGATTAATTAACTCAAATGAAACCGGATGATTTTTTGGTAATAACTTATCTTCATCTTCTAATATGAACATTACAAATAAAGAGTCTCCTGGTCTCCAAACGCCTCTTTCACCATAAATAAAGCCTTTAATTCCTTTTTGAACCACTTCGCCTGTTACATCAAACTTACTTAGCGATAAAGATGAGCCATCATCTAATCTTAAATACCCTCTTTGCTTGTCTTTTTTAGCAATTAATAAGAAAGGTTTTTTATCTAAATCAATGGAAGCTAATCCATCATTGTCAGTTTGTATAGTACCTATTAATTGTTGTTGATAATTGTAAATTTCTAAAGTAACATTAGCAATTGGATCAGTTGTTCTTAAATCAGTTACAGCAAAGTTCATAGAACCACTGTTTCCTGCTTTAGCAATAATACCTAGGTCTGACGCTAAGATGTTTCTACTTACAGTTCTTCGTTTACCGTAGTATGAAGAAGTACAAGGGTTATCTCTATCTCTATAATTGTAGTCGTAGCCATAATCATCATAATAGTAATAATTGTAATCTTCATAATAATCCCAATTACTACTTTCTTCCTCATCATCTTCGTCCCAATTTTCTTCCATATTTTCCATTTCATCAGCATTAGGGTCATCTCCTTCACAAGGGTAAAGAGAATAAGCTTTTTTAAATCCTAATTCAATTTTATAAATTGCTCCAGGCTCAGTTTGAATAAATTTAGAGAGGTCTAAAGAAAAAGCATTCCATTTACCAAAATCAACTGGTTTGTCAGTTTGTAGCTTGATAGTTTCTTTATGTACCAATCTTCCTACACGTTTTAATTGTCTGTTTCCGTCTAGCTGATTTACTTGTAAAAATTGAGCTACATTATTTTCGAAAATTTGAATAATTCTAACATCTACAGCTTTAAGATTTACAGCTTCAAAAGGAAATTGCAAACCATCTGTACTTGGTAAAATCACCCCATCACTTGTTAAACGAACAGCAGGTTTTATATCTTCAAAAACTATTT